>JAEYTN010000280.1 GCA_023433985.1 Pseudomonadota bacterium
CTTCACCCACCGAAATGTGGAAGGCGCCGTACATGTTGTCCTTGCCGGCGAGGAACACTTCCTTCATGCCCTCTTCCCACCAGCGGGTCTTGAGCATCAGCGTATACATCTGCTTGAGTTTTTCCGGCGGCACGCCCTCGAGGCCGATAGTCCAGCCATTGCCGGCTCGAGCTACTGCCACGTGCGATACCACCGCGGTGGCTGCCGTCGCTGCGCCCAGTCCCCTGAGGAACGATCGCCGGCTGACGCCTGCGCGCTTTTCTACCGGTGCATCACCGGTTTCGGGCGCCATGCCCGTATCCGTCTCTTCCAACATTCCAGAGCTCCTCCACTGGATGAAGAGGAACTACCTGGATCGACACCGCTCAGTTCAGGCCAATAACATCCTTCCTGCAGAAGTGATGCTTCTGCAGTCGACATCATCTCGGCAAGTTGTCTCAGGCTTGCCGGTCTGTGGTCGAAATAGAGCCGAGTGGGATCACTGGGCGCCTAACGAATGATGCAGATTGGAATCTCCTCGCTGGTGTCCACCGCTGCCGTGTGACAGCCTCAGGACAGTTCCCCTGTTGTGGGACAATAGCGCGGCGGACCACGATCGATAGGATCGAACACGACAAATAGCTGATTTTGGACGCCAACCTTGAGGAGGGAGAGGTGCCCGAGGACATGCACAAGGCAGCCACGCTGCCTGACCTCAGCTTGCGCATCATGCTGCGCGTGCTCGAGGAAGAGGGACTGGAAACCGCGGGCGCGCTCGAGGCAGCGGGCCTGCCCGACGGGCTGCCGGCATTGCCCGGCACAGTTACGCCTGCGCAGGAGTTTGCCTGCCAGCGCGCCTTTGTCGATGCGACGGGCTACCGGCCGGACCTCTGGCTTGAGACCGGCCTGCGCTATCACCTGCCGAACTATGGCGACCTCGGCATGGCGCTGCTGACCTCCCCCAATCTCGGCGAGATGATCGAGACCTCGGGCTCCACCCGCGAGCTGGACTATTCGCTGGCGCGGAACCAGCCGATCAGGGCGCATGGCGCCCTGGTAGGGCAGCAGATCGATGTCGACGAGGTCGCCGAGCCGCTGCAGGAGTTCACCGTCTATCGGGACCTCGGCGCCATGGCCACGGCGCTCCGCGATGTATGGAACGGCCGTTTTCCGATCAGCCGGATCGAGGTGGCGCTGCCCCGGCCGACTCGCGGGGACTTTGTGCTCGGTTACCAATACGTCGCGTTCGATGCCGACCGCACCGCCATCACCTGGGACAGCGCGGTCAGCCAGGCCCATCTCTACTATGGCGATGAGGTCCTGCATGCGGCCTACCTCGCCGAGTGCCGCCTGAAGGCCCGGGTGCGGGGCGCCAAGGACGATCTGGTCGACATGCTGGCGGTGAGTCTCACGCGCGGCACGGGCGAAATGCCGTCGCTGGCGTCCCTCGCTGCCGAGGCCGGCATGTCGGATCGAACCCTACAGCGCCGCTTGCAGGATCGCGGCGTCCGCTTCCGCGACCTCGTCGAGGAGGCGCGGCGGCAGGTCGCAATCGAATTGCTTACCGCCAGCGCTACGCCCATCGCGGAGATCGCCTGGCGGCTGGGCTATTCCGACACGACCAGCTTCGCCCATGCGTTCCGGCGCTGGACCGGCGTTTCGCCCGGCGCCGCACGACGGGGAGACCACTCCGGCCGCAGACACGCCTGACCCGCTACAGCCGGACGACGACAATAGAAGACAGCGTTCCGTCCCCCATTGACGCCGACCGGCACTGAGGAGTATCAGCCCGCCTCAGGACACCTTGCCCTAACGCAAGGCTTTCGACCTGGGAGGGTCGCCATGGCTGATATGCCCCTGACTGCGCCGGCAGTAAAACCGGCTAACCCCAACTTTTCGTCGGGCCCCTGTGCCAAGCGTCCTGGCTGGACGGTGGACGTGCTCGCCAACGCGCTCGTTGGCCGTTCGCACCGTGCAAAGCCGGCCAAGCAGCGCATCGAGAAGGCCATCGCGCTGACGCGTGAGCTGCTCGAGGTTCCGGCCGACTACCTGATCGGCATCGTGCCCGCTTCCGATACCGGCGCCGTCGAGATGGCGCTGTGGTCGATGCTCGGCGCCCGCGGCGTCGACATGCTGGCCTGGGAATCGTTCGGCGAGGGCTGGGTCACCGACGTCCAGAAGCAGCTGAAGCTCGACAATGTCCGCGTGCTCAAGGCCCCGTATGGCGAGTTACCGGACCTCAAGACGATCAACTTCGACAACGACGTCGTCTTCACCTGGAACGGTACCACTTCGGGCGTCCGCGTGCCGAATGCCGACTGGATCCCGGCCGACCGCCAGGGTCTCACCATCTGCGATGCGACTTCGGCCGCCTTCGCGCAGAACCTCGACTTCGCCAAGCTCGATGTCGTCACCTTCTCGTGGCAGAAGGCGCTCGGCGGTGAAGCCGCACACGGCATCCTGATCCTCTCGCCGCGCGCTGTTGAGCGGCTCGAGACGTTCAAGCCGGATCGTCCGCTGCCCAAGATCTTCCGCATGACCAAGGGCGGCAAGCTCATGGCCGATATCTTCGAGGGCGCCACCATCAACACCGTGTCGATGCTGTGCATCGAGGACGCGGTGGACGCGATGGAATGGGGCAAGACCGTCGGCGGCCTCAAGGGCATGCAGGCCCGTGCCGATGCCAACTACAAGGTGCTGGCCGACTGGGTCGCGACGTCCGACTGGGCCGCGTTCCTTGCCAAGAACGAATCCGAGCGCTCGAATACCTCGATCTGCCTCGTGATCAAGGACCCGGAGATCACGGCGTTGGCCGACGACGCGCAGGCGGCCTTCGCCAAGGCGATCGTCTCCCGCCTCGACAAGGCCGGCGTCGCCTATGACATCGGCGGCTACCGCGATGCCCCGACGGGCCTCCGCATCTGGACCGGCTCGACCGTCGACACGGCCAATGTCGAAGCGCTGCTGCCGTGGCTCGATTTCGCCTTCGCCACCGAGAAGGCCGCGCTGGCCCAGGCCGCCGCCTAAGGTTCGGGCCCTCGCGTTCAGCGAGGGTTCATCTCCCGTTCATTTTCCATTCATCCGCGTGGCATTCCCGCGGCAAGAGGAGGGCGACATGCCCAAGGTTCTCGTTTCGGATAAGCTGTCGAAGACCGCTGTCCAGATCTTCAAGGACAACAATATCGACGTCGACTACCTGCCGGATCTCGGCAAGGACAAGGACAAGCTGTTCGAGGTGATCGGCCAGTATGATGGCCTCGCGATCCGCTCGGCGACCAAGGTCACCGACAAAATCCTGAGCGCTGCCAAGAACTTGAAGGTCATCGGCCGCGCCGGCATCGGCGTGGACAACGTCGATATCCCGGCTGCCACCAAGGCCGGCATCATCGTGATGAACACCCCGTTCGGCAACTCGATCACCACTGCCGAGCACGCCATCGCCATGATGTTCGCGCTCGCCCGCCAGCTTCCCGAGGCCGATGCCTCGACCAAGGCGTCCAAGTGGGAAAAGAACCGCTTCATGGGCGTCGAAGTCACCAGCAAGACCCTCGGCCTCATCGGCGCCGGCAATATCGGCTCGATCGTCGCCGACCGGGCGCAGGGCCTCAAGATGAAGGTCGTGGCCTTCGACCCGTTCCTCACGCCCGAGCGTGCCCAGGCCATCGGCGTCGAGAAGGTCGAACTCGACGAGCTGCTGAAGCGCGCCGACTTCATCACGCTCCATACGCCGCTGATCGACGCGACCCGCAACATCATCAACGCCGAAGCCATCGCCAAGATGAAGGACGGCGTCCGCATCATCAACTGCGCGCGCGGCGGCCTCGTCGATGAAGCCGCGCTCTACGATGCGCTGAAGTCGGGCAAGGTTGCGGGCGCCGCCTTCGACGTGTTCGTCGAGGAGCCGGCTCAGAACAACCCGCTGTTCGAACTCGACAATTTCATCGCCACCCCCCACCTCGGCGCATCGACCACCGAAGCGCAGGAGAACGTGGCGCTGCAGGTTGCCGAGCAGATTTCGGCCTATCTCAACACCGGCGAGATCACCAACGCGCTCAACTTCCCGTCGATCTCGGCTGAGGAAGCCCCGCGCCTGACCCCGTGGGTGAAGCTCGCCGAGGCGCTCGGTTCGTTCGCCGGCCAGCTGACCGAGACCTCGATCAAGGGCATCCGCATCGAGTACGAGGGCAATGTCGCCGCGCTCAACACCAAGCCGATGACCGCCGCCGCCATCAACGGCGTGCTGAAGCCGCAGGTGGCCGAGGTCAACATGGTCTCCGCCCCGCAGATCGCCAAGGATCGCGGCATCAATGTCGAGATCGTCACCCGTGACCAGCAGGGCGCCTATGAAGGCTATATCCGCCTCACCGTGGTGACCGAGCGGCAGGAGCGGGCGGTGGCGGGCACCATCTTCGCCAATGGCAAGCCGCGCATCATCCAGGTCAAGGGCATCAACATGGATGCCGAGCTGACCTCCTCGATGC
>JAEYTN010000379.1 GCA_023433985.1 Pseudomonadota bacterium
CGCCAGTGCATGGTGGACGTATTGGTATCGCACCAGGGTTGACCGGAAACGGTCGCCTGCATGCGCAGGGCGTAGACGTCGGGGACCTCGTCGGCGGTGACGAGCCAGGGGCCGAAGACGTGGCCGCGCTCGAAATCCTTGCCCTTGGCAGGGCCGAGGCCGACGGACATCTCGCGCTGCTGAATCTCGCGCGCGGAGAAGTCGTTGTAGATCATGTAGCCGAAGATGTGGCCCATGGCATCTTCGGGCGCGATGTTGCTGCCCCCCCTGCCGATGACGGCGGCGAACTCGAACTCGAAATCCATGTTCGTGGCGTAGGTCGGCATGGCGATGGCGTCGCCATCCGCGCCGACTGCGCTGGGGTTGCCCTTATAGTAGACCGGCAGGTTGTACCACTCGGGCGGGATGTCGCGGCCGAGCTTGGGGTAGATGTTCTTGAGGTGGGTCTCGAACGCCATGAAGTCGCGGATCAGCGGCGGGCGCGGAATCGGGGCGAGAAGCTTCACGGCGCCCGGCGCGAAGGCGAGGGTGGCGCCGGCATACGCGTCACCCTTGCCGAGCACGAAATCGATCGCGGCCTCGGCAGCTTCCAGCGCTGGGGGGCCGTTCTCGATGAAGGCCACCATGTCCGAGGGGATGGTTGCGGTCGCGAGGCGCGCCGCACCCTCCTTCGAGGCACCGTTGCCCGCCAGCACGCCGCGGTATGCCGACTGAAGGTCGGCATACCGGCCGTCGGGCAGGACGGCGCCGATGCGAGTCAGTACACCGGCGGGAGTTGGGAGCTCGAAGGAGACGAGACGCATGGCTCTGCTTACGAGATCTGGAGTTCGTAGAGTTCGCGGGCGCGGTTCTCGAGCATCGGGATCACGGTACCCTCGATGATCTCCTTGAAGTGCGGAGTCTCGCGGTGGGCGGCAAGCGCAGCCTGGTCGACATAGTGCTCGTACAGAAGGATCAAATTCTCGTTCTCCGAAGAGGTCGAGACCTGGTAGAACTTGCAGCCGGGCTCCGACGCTTCCACGAGCGGCTTCATTTTCTTCAGCTGCTCCAGCACCTTGGGCACGTTGCCGGGCTTGCACGTGTACTTGGCGATGAGGACGATCATTCCTGCTCCCTTTCGATGATACCGTTCAGTTAGTTGAACGACATTCGTTATGTTGAACAATCCGATGGTGAGCCGCGAATGTCAATCGCGCGCGTACGCGAGGCGGCCTAGCCTTTGGTCGTGCCGCCAAGGCGGTGGCTGAGCTTGTTGGCGAGGGCCTGTACGGCGTGGCTGACGAGGTTGGTGCTCGCCTCGTTCACTTCGCCTGAGAGCAGACCGATGGCGATGCCGGCCACCGCGCGATCGTCGGAAGCGCCGAAGACGGGAGCGCCGAAGCAGACCATGGCCTCGCGGAGCTGGCCATCATCGATCGAGTAGCCGCGCTCGCGCGTCTCGTCGAGTTCGTGCATCAGCGTCTTGAGATCGGGGACGGAGCGCTTGGTCCACGCCTCGGGCCAGTCCTCGGCGAACAGGGCTTCGACCTCGGCGGCGGGCATGGTCGCCATCATCGCCTTGCCGGTGGCGGTGAAGGGGGCGGGGAGGCGGACGCCCGGGCGGAAGCTCACGCCCAGCGGATCGGTGCCGCGGCGGCAGGCGACGTACATCACTTCGCGGCCGGTGAGGATGGAGAGGTTGATCGCCTGCTTGGAAATGAGGTCGTTCGCATCGGCGATGCGCATGAACTCCTGCGTCAGGTCGGACTGGCCCTCGAAGGCGTTGGCCCAGCTCAGCACGTGGGGGCCGACGGCGAACTGGTTGGGGCCGACGCGCATCATCAGACCGAGATCGACGAGGGTGTGGCAAAGGCCGTGGACCGTACTCTTGGGCAAGTCGAGCATGCGTGCAAGCTCGGACACGCCCTTGGGCTTGCCGCCGGCGCTCAGGGCATCGAGGATTTTCTTCGTCCTGACCAGCGCGGGTACTGCTTTGCTGCGCTGCTCCGTCTCATCGATCATACGGCGACTTTCGCTACTTCAACCGTCCATCGGCTTTACGCGTCTTTGCCCCGTTCACGCAAGGTTCTCAGCGGAAGGCAGGAGCGATCTCCTGCATGAAGAAGGCCATGCCATCGGTGTCGGGTGCATCCATGAACCAGAGCATGAGGTGATCGACGCCGCGGGACCTCAACTCCTCGACGCGGGCTTTGGCTTGCTCGGCGGTGGCGATGATCCAGGGGTCCGTCATCGAGGCAGGCAGGGCGTCGGCGCGACCGGCAGCGAAGTCGACGACGGCGGCCTCTGGCTCCTGGCCGGCCTCGCGGGCATGGTCGATCAGCGACGCAACCTTGCGGCGGAGGGTGGCGAGGTCGGGAGCGACGAGGATCTGGGTTTCGAAGCTGATTTCGAGTTCGGCGCGGGGGCGGCCGGCCCTCGCCAGCGCAGCGTCGAGGAGGGCGAGGCGGCGGTCGAGTTCTTCGAGGCTGACCGGGGTGGTATTCCAGCCGTCCGCTTTGCGGGCGGCGAGATCGATGACCCAGGGGAAGGCTTCGCCGAGCCAGACGGGAACGTGCGACTGCTTCGGCTTGGGCGAGAGGACCGCCTGCTCGAGGTGGTAGAACCTGCCTTTGAAATCAATGGGCTGGTCGGAAGCGTAGAGAGACTGAATCAGCTCCATCGCCTCTTCGAGCCGTTCGACGCGCTTGCCGTGGTCGTCGTCCCAATCGAGGCCATAGGCGACCTGCTCGGGGCGGCCCATGCCGGCTTCGAAGAAGTGGATGAAGCGGCCGCCCGACAGGTGGTCGAGAGTCGACATCATCTTGGCGGCGATCTGGGGGGCGCGGAACAGGTTGGCCTGGTGGATGAGGCCGAGTTCGGGCTTCGTCGTCGCGCCGGCGATCATGGCGAGGGTGGTCCAGCCTTCGAGGACCGAGCTCTCGCGGCCGAGGATCAGGTGGTCGCAGACCCAGAGGCTGTCGAAGCCGAGGCGTTCGGCTTCCCTCGCGTTGCCGAGGACATCCATGTCTTGGATGCGGGCGAGGTTGGGGACGCGGAACAGGCCGGCGGACGGCATGGCGAAGGCGGGGACGCAGTAGCCCATCTTCATTGTGCCGGCCTTGCGACGATCGGCGAGGGTGGTGGCGGTAGTCACTTCTTCACCGAGGCGCGGGGGACGAGGTCGTGGCGGGTGCGATGGCCGGCGAACCTGCGCTCGATTTCGTCGGCTGCAAGGGTGAGGAAGCGCGGGCCGCAGGGAGCGGTAACGCCGGCGATGTGCGGGGTGAGGAAGACGTTGGCCATCTGCCGCAGCGGGGAGTCGGGCTCGAGCGGTTCGGGATCAAAGACATCGAGCGAGGCGACAATGTCGTTGCGCTCGAGGCGCTCGATCAGGGCAGCCTGGTCGACAACGGCACCGCGCGAGACGTTGACGAAGACGGAGCCGGGACGGAGGAGATCGAGCTCCTTCGCGGTGAGCATGTGCCGCGTTTCGGGGGTGAGGGGGACCAGGGAGATCACGACGTCGCACCCCATCACCTGTTCGAGAGAGGTGAGGGTGATGTCGTAGATGTCGGCGATGACGCGCGGGGCGTAGGGGTCGTAGGCGTAGATGTCGCAGTGGAAGGGAGCGAGCAGTTCGAGCAGGCGGCGGCCGATATAGCCGCAGCCGATGAGACCGACTTTCTTGCCGGTGAGCTCGCCGTTCCAGCTGAAATCGGCGACGCGGTCCTCGTTCGACTTGAACGGGGTCTCGCCGGCGATGAGCCGACGGTACAGCGCTCCGGCATTTCGCAGCCCGATCATCGCCATGGCAAGCGCCCACTCGGAGACCGGGTAGGACGAGCCGTTGGTGGTGTCGACGACAGTGACGCCCCGCTCGGCGGCGGCGTCGACATCGATGCGCTGGCTGAAGCGGTCGCCCTCGACCTCGGCGATCAGCTTGAGGTTGGGCAGGCGGTCGAGGATGGCGCCGGTGAGGCGCGGCGAGCCGTGGCAGACGAGCAGGGCGTCGAGGTTCGAGGCGAACTTGACGA
>JAEYTN010000425.1 GCA_023433985.1 Pseudomonadota bacterium
ACGGCCATGGTCTGCGTCATCAGCATGCCGAAGCGCTTGATGCCGCGGGCGAAACTCGTGTCGGTTTCGAGCCCTCGGGCATGGGAGGCAATGTGGGCGTACTCGGTTGCAGCCCCGGTTGCCGTCACGACCATTGTGCCGGTACCACTGCGGACCGAGGTCCCCATGTGCAGTGCCGAGCTTGCTTTCGGGGACGATCGGTCTGCGGCCATCTTCTCGGCTGGAAACGACTCGCCGGTGAGCGGTGCTTCGTCGACGTGCAGGCTGTTCGCGCCGAGCACGACGCCGTCGGCGGGGATCATGCTGCCGGCCTTGAGCGGCACGACATCCCCCGGCACCAGTTCGCCGGCGGGTAGCTCGACCGCCACCCGGTCGCGCAGCACGCGCACGGTATTGCTCAGGCGAGCCTGGAGCGAGGCGACGGTATTGGCTGCCCTGTACTCCTGGAAGAATCCCAGAGCCGAACTGGCCAGCACGATCAGGACGATGATTGCCCCTTCCTGCACCTCGCCTACCCCGAAAGAGAGTGCTGCCGCGGCAAGCAGGATCAATACGAACGGAGAGCGAAACTGCTCTGCCAGCACTGTGATCGGCAGCATGACCGACCGATCGTGGAGTTCGTTCCGGCCGTAGCGTGCGAGCCGCGCCTGCGCCTCCTGGCGCGACAGGCCTGACGGATCGGCCGAACGCCAGTCGAAGCCGGCGCCCCCGTTCGGGAGAGATTTGTTCCGGGCCATACTGCACCTCCCGCACTTCGCGACGCCTACCGATACCCGCCCACGGCCGGTGTCCTGTTGATGCGCCTCAAACGGCGCCCTTGACCTGCATCAACGGCATTAGGGGACAGCCGGGCCAAGCTGCGCAGATCGTTCGTTGAAACCTGGAGTGCGATGCAACACGTGGCCGAGGACCCGCAGTCGATCATCGGCCTCACTCCGGAGGAGGCGAGCCGGCGCCTCGCGGAGCATGGACCCAACAGCCTTCCTTCAGGCCGCAGTTCCACATTTCTGGACGGGCTGGTCGAACTGGCCCGGGAACCCGTGCTCATCCTTCTTCTCGCTGCGGCCGCGGTCTATTTCGTCGTCGGCAGCATGGTCGAAGGTGGAGTCCTGATCGGCTTCGCGCTGTTCAGCATCTCGTTGATGCTGTTCCAGGAACGGCGGAGCCGGCGGGCGATCGCCGCGCTTCGGGAGCTTGCTGCGCCGACCGCCCTCGTCCGCCGCGGCGGCAAGGATGTTCGCCTCCCCTCGGCGGAGCTCGTGCCGGGTGACCTAGTCATCCTCAACGAAGGCGAGCGTATTCCTGCCGATGGGAAGCTGGTGCGGGCCGTCCACCTGCGCGTCGATGAATCGCTGCTCACCGGCGAAAGCCTCCCGGTCGAAAAGTCGGCTGATGCGGACGACAGGGTCTGCGGGAGCACGCTGGTGGTGGCCGGACATGGACTGGTCCGGCTGACCGACACGGGCGCCGGCACGGAGGCCGGCAAACTTGGCGCCTCGCTGGCGATCATAGAGCCGGAGGAAACGCACCTGCAGCGCACGACGGGCCGGCTGGTCCGTGCCTTCGGGGTGCTGGCGATAGTGGTCTGCACCCTGCTTGCCATCTGGTACGGGATCCTCACGCAGGACTGGCTGCGCGGCGTTCTTTCTGGAATTGCCTTAGGCATGGCCATGCTCCCCGAGGAATTCCCGGTCGCGCTCACCATCTTTCTCGCCATCGGCAGTTGGCGCCTTGCGCAGGTAGGAGTGCTTGTTCGGCGGGCCGCAGCCGTCGAGGCCTTGGGCGCAATCACCAGCCTGTGCGTCGATAAGACCGGAACGCTGACGGAAAACCGGATGCGCCTGCGCTACCTCGACAACAACATCCGGATCGATCTGCGCGAAGCGACGGAGCTTTCTGCCGAGGTCGGCCTATTGCTTCATGCCGCCCGCCTGGCCTCGCGGCGGAGCGGCTACGACCCGATGGACATCGCCGCCATCGACGCCGCCGACCGTCTTCTTCCAGCAGATCAGCGCGACGGTGGCCACCTGGTGCGCGAGTACAGCCTGAGCAGCGAGTTGCTGGCCTTCACGCAGGTCTGGCGTGAGGCCGACGGCAGCCTGCAGGCGGCCAGCAAGGGTGCGCCGGAGGCCATCGCGGCGCTCTGCCGGCTCGATCCCGGCGAAGCCGACCGCGTGACGCAACGTGCGCACGAAATGGCTGGAGCCGGGTTGCGCGTCCTGGCCGTGGCCGAGGCCTCCGCCACCGGGGAGCCGCTTCCAGCCAGTCCGAAGGCCATGAACTTCAGGTATCTGGGGCTCCTGGCCTTCGAGGATCCGATCAGGGAGAGTGTTCCCGCGGCCGTTGCGGCAGCCCGCGACGCCGGCATCAGCGTAAAGATGATCACCGGCGATTTCCCGGGCACGGCTCGGGCCATCGCCCAACAAGCCGGGATCGACGCGACATCGGTGGTGACCGGCGAGCAATTCGGCAAGGCGGACGGCGATCAGATGCGGGTCTGGGCTAGGTCCGCCGCCATCTTCGCGCGGGTGCGTCCCGAACAAAAGCTGAAGCTGGTGGACGCCCTGCAGGCCGTTGGTGAAACCGTCGCGATGACGGGAGACGGCGTCAATGACGCGCCGGCGCTGCAGTCGGCGGATGTGGGCATCGCGATGGGCCGCCGAGGCACCGACGTAGCACGCGAGGCCGCGGACATCGTGCTGCTCGATGAAGACTTCGGCCGCATCGTGGATGCCATCCGGCTGGGACGGCGCATCTTCGACAACCTGCGCAAGGTGATCATCTACATCGCGGCCGTGCACGTGCCGATCGCCGGACTGGGCATCCTGCCGCTGGTCTTCGGACTGCCGGTTGCCATCTGGCCGCTGCACGTCGTCATCCTCGAGCTGCTGGTGGATTCCATGTGCTCGCTCGCCTTCGAGGACACGCCCGCCGAGTCCGACATCATGCGGCGGCCACCACGCCGCCGGAGCGAGAGCATCGCGGGACTGCCGCAGATCGCGTTCGGACTTGCCCAGGGTGCCGTGGTGCTGGGCGTAAGCTTCGGCATCTACGCCGGGGCGCTCGCGCAAGGGGTGGACGTCGATGTCGCGCGCACGATGGCGCTGGTGACTGCGGTCTTTGGCGATATCGCGCTGGTGCTGGCCAATGCCGGCCAGCACTCGGTGTTTCAGCGTTGGACCCTCCCCAGACCCCAACCGTTCTTCGTCCCGATCGCGGCCGTGACCTTGACGCTGCTGTCGCTCGCCATTGCCATTCCACCGGCGAGGCAACTCCTGCAATTCGGTTTGCCGAGCCTTGGGCAGTTTGCTCTGGTGGCAGGAGCCAGCGTGCTGTCGTGGGTGGTGCTTGAACTGTTGAAGCTGATCCCTGGAATCCGTCGTATCGCTGGCGCCATGTAACTGGAGGTAACCCCAATGTGGGCAATGCGTCTACATCGGGCGGGTGAACCGCTTGTACTGGACGACGTACCCGTGCCCGAACCGCGGACCGGAGATCTGCTGGTCAGGGTGAGCGCGTGCGGCGTCTGCCGCACCGACCTGCACATCGTCGATGGTGACCTTCCGGCGCACCGGCTCCCCATCACCCCTGGGCACGAAGTAGTCGGTACGGTCGTACGGTGGGGATCGGACGTCCAGGGCTTCGCGATAGGTGATCGCGTCGGTGTTCCGTGGGTCGGCGGCACGTGCGGGCACTGTTCCTACTGTCTGGAGGGTCGCGAGAACCTCTGCGATCAGCCCCAATTCACCGGCTACCACCGCGACGGCGGCTACGCCGAATATTGCCTGGCCCGCCCCGAGCACATCGTGCGGTTGCCGATTGGAGGCGAGAGCGCGGAGCTCGCCCCGTTGCTTTGCGCCGGCCTCATTGGTTTCCGCTCCTACCGGCGCGCCGGCACGGTCAGGCGGCTGGGGCTCATCGGGTTCGGAGCCGCCGCGCACATTATCGCACAGCTCGCCACCGCTGACGGCATCCAAGTCTATGCGTTCACCCGCCCCGGCGATACTTCGAGCCAGCAATTCGCTCGTCGCCTCGGTGCGGCCTGGGCGGGTGGTACGGATGCGGCGCCGCCCGCCGAACTCGACGCGGTCATCATCTTCGCGCCGGCGGGCGAGCTCGTCCCCCTCGGGCTGCGACTGGTGCGCAAGGGAGGCCGGGTCGTCTGCGCAGGCATCCACATGAGCGACATCCCTGCCTTTCCATATGCCCGGCTATGGGGCGAGCGGGAGATCGTTTCGGTCGCCAATCTGACCCGCGGCGATGCGAAAGACTTCTTCGTCCACCCGGCTCTGGGCACGCTGAAGACGCAGGTCACGCGATACCGGCTCGAGGACGCAAACACCGCGCTCGCGGCCGTGAGGGCAGGTCGGATCGATGGAGCGGCCGTCCTGGTGTTCTAGCCGCGACGATGGGGTTGACGGAGATCAAGAGCGAGCGTTGGAGACGGAATACCGTGGTTGCCGATAACGGGAGCCACAGTAATGTTGTCGCGAAGGGCATTGCTCGGTTTGGGTGCCGCTACGACCGTAGTCGCTGTCGCAGGTGGGGCCGCGGGGTTCGCCTACAGCGCAGAGATGACGCAGGCGCGTGCCCTTGTAAGCCCCGAACTCAGTCGCACGACCGATACCCGCTTCGGCCAGCTTGAGTATGCCGAAGCGGGGCAGGGCCGCCCGCTCCTCATGATTCACGGCACCGGTGGCGGCTTCGATCAGGGGCTGTTCTTCACCAGGCGATTCAGCGAGGGTGGGTATCGTGTCATCGCGCCATCCCGCTTCGGCTACCTGCGTTCGGCGTTTCCGGATGATCCGTCTTCCGAGAACCAGGCCGATGCCTTCGTTGATCTCCTGGATGCTTTGGGCATCGAGAAAGTCGCCGTAGCCGGTGGATCGGCGGGAGCGCTTTCCGCCATGGCTTTCGCTGTTCGCCATCCGGATCGTTGCGCCGCCTTGCTGCCGCTCGTGCCGGCCAGCTACGTGCCCCGCGACAAGCCGGTCCAGTCCGTGCCACCGGATCAAATGCAGATGGCGATGGCCGTGCTGAAGTCGGACATGCTCTTCTGGTTCGCCATCGCGACGTTGCCGGAACAGATGACCGAGGCTCTGCTCGCGACAAAGTCTTCTCTCGTGAAGGCCGCAAGTCCTTCCGAACAGGAGCGAGCTCGACACATCCTCCATTCGATCCTGCCCGTCAGCCTGAGATCTGAGGGTCTGGCCAACGATGCTCGGCTCGCGGGAACCCCGGCGCCGATGCCGATCGAGACGATCACCTGTCCAACGCTTGCTGTTTCGTACGAAGATGATGGCTTCGGCACGGCGGATGCGGCTCGATACATCGGAAGGCAGGTACCCGCCGCTCGCGTTCATGTCTTCCCGATGGGGGCCACATCGGTATCGGCCACGATGCGGAAGTGTTCGCGCTCGTCGACAGCTTTCTCAATGAGATCGGTTACGCGGAAACATGAGCCGCCTGCACTCCCACGCTGAACACCACGCTATGGAGCGAATTGGCTGGCTTCGGGCAGCTGTGCTGGGGGCTAACGACGGGATCGTGTCGACCTCGAGCCTGATCGTGGGCATTGCCGCCAGTACCGCGGATCACGGAGCGATCATCTCGGCAGGCGTAGCGGGCCTTGTCGCCGGAGCCCTTTCCATGGCCGCCGGAGAATACGTCTCGGTTCGATCGCAGGCGGACACGGAGGCGGCCGACCTGGCCCGGGAACGGCAGGAACTCATCGATCAGCCGGAGGCCGAACTCGATGAACTGACCGGCATCTACGTCGCCCGCGGACTCAGCCCTGCGTTGGCGCGACAGGTCGCCGAGGAACTCACTGCCCGGGACGCCATCGCGGCTCACGCTCGCGAAGAACTGGGGATCGTCGAGCATTTGGCCGCCAACCCTTTGCAGGCCGCTCTCACCTCTGCGGCAACCTTCTCGGTCGGCGCAGCAATACCGTTGGCGGCTGCCGCGCTCACGCCTCCCGTCATCGTGTTGTGGGTCACTATGGCGGTCACCGCCGCGGCGCTTGCGGTGCTGGGAGCCCTCAGCGGCTGGACGGGTGGGGCGGGCCTCGTCAGGCCGGCGCTTCGCGTACTGTTCTGGGGCGTTCTGGCGATGGCGGTAACGTCGGGCGTCGGCTTCCTGTTCGGCCAGGTCGTCTAGCCTGCGCGACCGGAGCGGGATCACCCGAGTAAGATGCGGGCGGTGAAACCGTCGTCACGGTTGACTGCCGGGGAGTACAACTCGAGGCGGCCCCCGACCTGCCGCATGATGCTGTCGACGATGGCGAGACCCAGGCCGGAGCCGGGAGTGGTTGTGCCGGCTCGCTCGAAGCGCTGTCCCAGAATAGCCAGGTGTTCTAGATGCACCACAGGTCCCGTGCTCGTTATTTCCAGCGACTGGTGGCCCACAGTAGTAGAGATCGTCCCCCCCTTTGGTGCCGTGCCGTTCGGCATTTTCAAGCAGGTTCCGGACAACGATACCGAAAGCGTCGACGTCGAGCCTGCCGATGAGGCAGGCGCTCGGTGAGCGCGGAGTTCGCGCTGCGCCGACCACTGGCTCAACGTTCTTTGTCGATCTTATCGAGACGCCAAGCGGCAACCGGGTCCCTTTCTCTCGAGGCAGCGACCTTGCGGCTCCTGCCAAAGCGGCAGCCGGCGGTTGTCGTCATGGGGTGACCGTCATGCGCTACCACCACCGGGTTCAGTCGCTGGCGCATCATGTGCTGCCAGGTCTTGTGCAAATCATCGATGGGCGAGGCGGTGGTGACCGTGCGGGTCGGCACCTCGTTAACCGGCAAATCGACCACCGCGGTCGGAGGCTCGTGCGCGCCGAGGACCACTACTAGAATGGGCCGATGTAGTGGTGAGGTATCCGAATAGTTGTGATCGCAGCAACTCAGAAATATATTAAAGTTGAACCGTGTCATATCTGCCCAATTAATTAAGTAAATACTTATCTTTTTCTGACCGATAGCTACGAGATGGTTTGTACTACCCAGTATCTATTGTTTCAATGCCCAATTATGGCTGTCGATCGGAGCTGCTATCGGTTCTCTCGTAGGAGCCACATGGAGGTTGGCGAATGGACAAACTCGGCAGGCAAAGCGTTTACGTAAAGGACGGGGCGCTCTTCGTAGCCATCAAGCATCTGTGCGCGGACATGGATGCGACATTGATAAAGCTCGTTGATGTCGCCTTGAGGCACCTGATCGCGATGGCGAGGGCAGCCCATCGCGAAGGGGAGCAGCTCGATCTCCGGGATCTGGAAGCGCTCCTTGAGGCCGCGGAAATCGCGTTCGGATATCGGGCTGCGGCAGGGAAGCACGAGAAGGGGCCCGTCAGGCCGTCGCTATAAGCAAGACATCAGCACACACATAGAAAGAGCGACCATGCTTGATAGCCACTCATACGTTGTTCCCGACCTTATCGCTGCAAAGATCAAGGCGCTCAATCCGCCGAAGTCTTTGCTGCAAATCGCAAGTGAGGCCGGCTTCCGCCGGCTCGAAACCCTGTCTCACGTCCTGACGGGTGACATCGCCTTGCCGATGGACCGGGT
>JAEYTN010000281.1 GCA_023433985.1 Pseudomonadota bacterium
GGTGCGGTAGCTTTCGACGTCGAAGAACTGCGGCAGCGTGCCGAGCATCTCGTGCGCCAGCACCACGAAGCTGGCATCGGCGCCATCGTAGGAATAGCCGGCCGCCTCGCGCTCCTTCACCTCGCGCAGCAGCCGGTCGAGCCGCGGGTCGTCCTTGCTGATCTCGATGCCGTGGCGGCTCAGCGCCGCGAGCAGGTTGGATTTGCCCGCCTGCTGGCTCACCATGATGTTGCGCTCGTTGCCGACGCTTTCGGGCGGCACATGCTCGTAGGTGGAAAAGTCCTTGGCCAGCGCCGAGGCATGGATGCCCGCCTTGGTGGCGAAAGCCGCAGTGCCAACATAGGGTGCCTGCCGCGACGGGGCGCGGTTCAGCAGCTCGTCGAAGGCGCGCGCCACCTTGGTGAGCCCGCCCAGTTGTTCGGCCGAGATGCCGAGCTCAAAGCGGTCGGCAAAGCCCTGCTTCAGCATCAGCGTGGGGATCAGAGTCACGAGGTTGGCGTTGCCGCAGCGCTCGCCGATGCCGTTCAGCGTTCCCTGGATCTGCCGCACACCGGCATTCACCGCCGCCAGCGTGTTGGCCACGGCCTGCCCGGTGTCGTCATGGGCGTGGATGCCGAGGCGGTTGCCGGGTGCGACGCGGCGCACCTGGCGGACGATCTCGTCCACCTCGGCCGGCATGGTGCCGCCATTGGTGTCGCACAACACGACCCAGCGCGCGCCCGCTTCGAGCGCCGTCTCGACGAAGCGCAGGGCGTAGTCCTTGTCGTGCTTGAAGCCGTCGAAGAAGTGCTCGCAGTCGACCAGCGTCTCCTTGCCGGCCGCCACCGAAGCTTCCACCGTCTCGCGCAGGCTCGCGAGGTTTTCCTCCGGCGCGATGCCGAGCGCCAGCTCCACCTGCTTCGAGGACGACTTGCCGACGAAGCACGCCGCGTCCGACACCGCTTTGAGGATGGCCTGCACGCCCGGGTCGTTCGCCACCGACCGCCCCGCCCGCTTGGTCATGCCGAAGGCGGTAAAGGTGGCGTCGCGGGTGCGCGCCTCGGCGAAGAACTGGTCGTCCACCACGTTGGCGCCCGGAAAGCCGCCCTCGATATAGTCGACGCCAATCTGCTCGAGCAGGCGGACGACCGAGATCTTGTCCTCGAGCGAGAACTCGATGCCGGCCGTCTGCGCACCGTCACGCAGCGTGGTGTCGAAGAGGTAGAGGCGTTCTCTGCCGGAGTTTTGGGCGGACATACTGGGTACTCAGTGACGGGGCGGCCACTCGGCCGTGTCGTGGTCGGGATGCTGGTGGTTGGACGCGCGGATCTTCGCGACGGCTTCTTCGCCGTCCGCCTCCTCGGTGGTGCCGACCTGCTGGACGCCGGGCAGCGGCCGGAGGTTCGGGTGGCGCCCTTCGAGGCCCATCTCGTAGCGGATGGGAATGGCGTGCGGGGTGTCGAACGAGGCGATGGTCATCGACACGTTCGGGCCGCTGAGCGACCGGTAGTAGAGCGGCGTGCCGCAATCCCTGCAGAAGCCGCGCGCCGCCGCGTCCGAGCTGTTGAACTCGGCCGGCTTGCCGCGAGTCCAGGTCAGGTGCTCGGCCTTGATCCGCACCAGGTCGGCGAACAGGTTGCCCATTGCTTTCTGGCACATGCGGCAGTGGCAGATATGCGGGTTATCGCCAACCTCGGTTGCGTGCCAGCGCACGGCGCCGCACTGGCAGCCGCCCGAATAATCGTGGAAACGGTAGCTCTCGTCGTGTGCAGCTTCGCTCATATGAACTCGCTCCCGGCGAACCGGTCGGTCGCCTCGATAAGGTGGTGGAGGATGCCTGGCTGGCTCAGCGTATGTCCCTCGCCCTCGACCATGATGAACTCGGCCTCCGGCCAGGCGCGGTGCAGGTCCCAGGCGGTCTGCGGCGGACAGGCCATGTCGTAGCGTCCCTGCACGATGACGCCGGGAATATCGCGCAACCTGTCGGCCTCGCGGATCAACTGGCCTTCATCGAGCCAGCCGCCATGCACGAAATAATGGTTCTCGATGCGGGCGAAGGCGAGCGCGTACTCGTCGCCGTAGAAGGCATTGCTCACCAGCGGGTCGGGCAGCAGCGTGATGGTCTCGCCCTCCCACCGCGCCCAGGCCAGGGCCGCCGCCTGCCGGACCTCGGGGTCGGCGCTGGTCAGCCGCCGGCGGTAGGCGCCGATCATGTCGTCGCGCTCCTCAAGCGGGATCGGCGCCACGAAGCGCTCCCACTTGTCGGGGAAGAGCAGGCTAGCGCCGTGCTGGTAGTACCAGAGCAGCTCCCAGCGGCGCAGCGTGAAGATGCCGCGCAGGATCAGCTCGGACACCCGTTCGGGATGGGTCTGGGCGTAGGCGAGGGCCAGGGTGGAGCCCCAGGAGCCGCCGAACACCTGCCACTTGTCGACGCCCACCATCTCGCGCAGCCGCTCGACATCGGCGACGAGATCCCAGGTCGTGTTGCCCTCGAGCTCGGCGAAGGGTTTCGACTTGCCGCAGCCGCGCTGGTCGAACAGCAGCACGTCATAGCGCGCCGGATCGAAGACGCGGCGCTGGTT
>JAEYTN010000542.1 GCA_023433985.1 Pseudomonadota bacterium
ATGCGGACGATGGCGAGGTCGGCAGCCACCTGGGCGCGACCAACACCGGAAAGGCGGCTGTCGACCTGATATTCGAGCAGGTCTCCCGCCTGGCGGAGGAGATCGATGCGTACGAGGCGGCGGGCGAGGTTGCGGATCATCTCGTCGCCCTTGGCCCCGGGCGGCGTCAGGTCGCGATAGTCGTAATAGAGCGCGAGCGCATCGAGGTCGCTCAGCACATCGGCGCCGCCGTTGAGGTAGAGCTGCTCGAAGGTCTGCTGGGCGTGGCCGATCAGTTCGTTGACCGGCTGGCTGTCGGGGAAGCTGGAGGCGGCCTCGCGGACGGTCTCGAAGCCGTCGCGGTAGTCCTGGTTGGCGAAGTATAGCTCGGCGAGGAGCTTGTCCATGTCGGCCTCGAGCCTGCCGCCGCGCCAGAGCAGTGCCTCGGCAGCGAGGGTTTCGGTGGCCTTGTCGAGGTCGATCTTGCCAGCCTTCCGGAGCAGCAGCAGCGTGCGGTAGACGGCTTCGGCGCGCGTGGGACGGACATCCGACGCGATCACCAGGCCATAGGTGTCGAGCGCTTCGTCCTCGTGGTTCTCGAGTTCGGCGATGCGGCCACGCATGAGCTGGTACTGGCTCACCTCCTCGGGCACGAGCTTGGGGAACTCGAGCCTGGCGATGAGGCGGATAGCAAGTTGCTCGTCCCGGGTCTCTACGGCGGCGCGGAGGGCGGCGAAGAGGAACCGGTTGCGCACCCAGAGCGGGTAGGACGGAAGGACGCCCTCGGCCGAGATGGCGTCGAGCCGGGCGCCCTTGAAATCGCCTGCGTCGACGCGGGCGATGGTGCGCCACATGAGCGCGTCGGCTTCCTCGGCGAAGCTGCCAGTATTGAGGATGGCGAGCGCATCGCGCGGGCGGGTGGCCATGGTGTCGGCGATGGCCCGGCTCAGGCGAAGCTTCTTGCGCAGGTCCTCGCTGGCGAGTTCGCCGTCGAGTACGTTAAGCACGCCGAGAGCTTCGTAGGAGAGCTGGTTGGCGACATAGAACTGCGCGAGGTCGAGCCGCGCGATGTCGCGAAGGCGGCCTTCGGTGGATGCGGCGCGCGACATGATCTCCAGCTTGCGGGCTTCGAGTTCCGCCGGGTTATCCTCACGCCAGACCTCGAGGTCGAGGTAGGACTCGCGGAACTGGGGTGCGCTGCCGGCATCGAGGACGCGGCTCGACTCGACGGCCGAGAGGGTGAGGCCGCCATTGGCGCTGATCAGCACGGCGTCATCTTCGATAGCGACGTCGAGACCTTCGTTGTGCGGCTCGATGACCAGGCCGTGGGCCGACTTGAGCGCCGCGAAATCGACGAAGCTGAGATCGCGGGCGAGTCCGCGGGCCGGCGGCATGACCGTGACGATCCGAAGGGTGTCACCAACGATGGGGTCGCGCAGCACGTGGACCTTGCCGGCGTGGTCGAGGTCGGCGGTGATCTGGAACAGCCCTGCCTCATCGCGCTGACGGCTCAGGGTAACGGGCTCGGTGGCGTTGAGGAGCACGTCGCCGAGCGAGAGTACCCAGGAACGACCTTCAGACCCCAATGTGGCGAGGCGATCGGCGCTGAGATCGATGCGGACGACCTTGGTGGGGCCGGCGGCGACGATCTCGACATTGCTGGCGATGGCGGACATCGCGTCGGCGGGGTTCGGCGGCAGGATGTCCTGGCCGGTGTCGAACACCATCCAGACGGTATCGCCGCGGCGGAAGACCGCGGCGGGCGTGTCCTGCTCGAACGGGAAGGCAACCCGGACGGTACCGCCCATGTTGGTGACGTGCGGCTCGACCGGACCGCCCGCAGCCACCTGGTCCTGAGCGGCGAAACCCGGGTCGGCCTGCATGCCGAGGCGGGCCGCGCGGCGGGCTTCTTCAGCCGCGGCGGCGGCTTCGGCTTCGGCGCGCGCCAGCTTCTGCGCTTCCTCGGCGGCGAGAGCTGCCTTGAGGCCGTCCTCGGGCGAGACGTCGATATCGACCACGAACTGCCGCGGCGTCAGCTGGTAGAAGCGCGGCGTCACGCCATCGGCGACGTTGAACGCGATGCGGGAGCCGAGCGCGTTCAC
Source organism: Pseudomonadota bacterium (assembly GCA_023433985.1). Lineage (GTDB taxonomy): Bacteria > Pseudomonadota > Alphaproteobacteria > Rhizobiales > Devosiaceae > Devosia_A. The sequence continues at coordinate 2,082 of JAEYTN010000542.1, forward strand.
CGAGCTGGTGGCACCCTTGAACTGCTTGGGAAGATCGGCCTTTAGGGCGTAGAGGTCGATCGGTACCGGCCAATCGAAGTCCAGCGTGCCCGCGGTACCCTTGAAGGCGAACTTGGCCTCGGTATCGACGCTCCAGTCGACCTGCAGGCGGAGGAAAGTCGGGTTGCGGCCGAGCCGCACGGTGGCTACCGGATTCACGCGCCGCGCTTCCTCGGCCTTGCGCTGCGCCTCCGCCAGCTCGGCGGCCTTCTGCGCGCGGACGGCAAGCTCGCTCACCACTTCGGGCGGCAGCGAGGGCGGCAGGCCCTGCCAGTTGGTGGGCAGCAGGTCGATGAAGAGCTTCTCCCCCGCTTCGAGGCGGTTGAGATTGTAGCTGGTGCGAAGGCCGATGCGCAGGCCCTTGCCGTCGGGATCGGCGCGGGCAACGGTGGCGTATGACGGCATCACCACGGCGATATCGGGGAGGACGACCGAGATAGCGGTGTCGAACTCGATGGCGAGCACGCCGTTGTCGTACTTCACCCGGTAACCGGGGAGATCCATGCGGTCGGGAAAGCTGATGACCAGGCGGCCGAAGCCAGCTTCCTGGGTGGCGATGATCTGGGCTCGTTCAGCGCCGAGCGCCAGCGTCGGCCAGAGGGCCATGAACATAGCGAACAGAGGCGCAATAATGCGCCACCGGGACCCGGCGGTCCCCCGCTCCGCTGCCTTCTGCGCCTTCATGCCGGCTTCTGCCGCCCCGTAGGTGTTCGAGGGGAGCATAGGAAGGCGGGCTTAACGGGGGGCTAAGGGATCGGCGCAAAGCGCGGGGAATTTGGGGGCGGCTGCACCCGAGCTCTACCTCCCTACTCAGCCTCACCCTCCCCCGCCGGAGTGGAAACCAGTGGCCTCATCGCCTTCCGGGGAGTTACTGACCAACGATCTGCGGGAGGTTGGTGAGGTCTTCGGCGGCGGCTTCGACCGTAGCGGGAGGATCGTCGGCGGCGGCGAGGCTGGCGGTGAGGCTCGTGGCCTTGACTGGCTCCATGCGGGCCATGATCGGCGCGAGCTTGCGCGGGTTCATTGCCTTGGCGACGCCGAGCAGGACCGGCATGTCGAGCTCATTGAAGATGGTCGCCGCGTCCTTGGGCTTCATGTTCTCGTACATGGCGACGAGGCCGACGAACTGCTGCTGCTCGGCGGTCTTGTTTTGCTCAACCAGCTTGTCGAGCCGCGCCTCGAGCGCCTTCAGCTCGGCGGTGCGTTCCTCGAGGCGCTTCTCCGCCGCCTCGATCAGGGCGGCGCGCATCTCGAGTTCCCGGGCGCGCTCGTCGAGCTGGTCGCGGCGCTCGGACAGGCGCTCCTCGATGGCGCCTTCGCTGGACTTGTCGATGACGTCGGCAAGCGGCACGAGGAGGCCGGACGCGTTGTCCTTCACCAGCGGCAGGGCGTCGCCATGCTCGTTGACGCCTGGATCGGGAAGGCAGGGGCCGGACTGGACAGGAGCGGGAGCCGTGCCCCCATGCCCGTCATCGACCGCTTCGGTGGGCGGGCAGGCCTCGGTGGGAAGCCCTGCGTCCAGCGGACCAATCGCGGGGGTCGCCGCACCGTGGGGCGCACCCGGGTTGTTCTCGGCCGCGCCGGGCAGTTCCATGGTGACCGAGTGGTCCTCGAGTGTGGGGCTGAGGTCGGTCAGGTTGGGGCCGGTGGACAGCTCGGCCGGTCTCGCCGGAGCGGCTTCGCCACCGCCGCCGGCTGCCTGAGCCGCGACCGTGCCGGTAAGCGCATAGCGGCCTTCGGTGACGAGCCCGATGCCCTTGAACAGCAACAGGGCCGCCGCCGCGGTAATAACGATCGGCAATAGTCGCGGCGGCCCGAGTTTCACGCGGCGTTACCCCGGATGCGCGGCCGCAGGGACAGTTGCTCGAGCGCCGACTGCACCTTGTTAGGTTCGGCGAAGCGATCGTCCATGGGCGTCGCGGCGCGGGCCGCGGAGGTGATCTTAGCCAGCTTGTCCATGATCTGGTGGCCGGCGGTGACGTGGTTGGCGAGTTCCTGGCCGAACTTTTCGGCTTCGTCGAGCCGCGCGGCGAGCACCGTTTCCGATTCCTTGGCGGTGGTCTTCAGCTCCTGAATGGCGGCGTTGGCGAGGCTGGTGGCGTTGACGAGGTCCGTCACCATCTTCCGCAGCTCGCCGCGATCGGCATGGAGGCGCTTCAGGCGCTGATTCAGGATCACGCAGTAACCGATTGTGGTGGCGAGCAGAACTGCCACGAGGGTTTCGACTACGAGACCAAACGGAATGCCGAACATCAGCGCCCTTCCCTGCTTTCATCGATGGCTTCGAAGGCGGCCATCGTTACCTTTGGTGCGTTGAGCGGCCGGGCCACGCGCACCGAGACGTGATTGCCGATGTGGCCCATGATCGCCTCGGTGAGTTCGACGTCGCCGCAACGCAGCTTGATGGGGTCGGCCGGGCTGCGCTCGAACATCACGGTCTCGCCCGGGGCTAGGTTGAGGATGCGGCTCAGCGGCAGGTCGACTTCGTGGAGGATGGCGTCGATCTCGACATCGGCAGCGTAGATCTCGGTGGCGAGGTGGCCTTCCCAGATCGGGTCGCGGCCGAACTTCTCGCCCATGTACATCTGGAGCA
>JAEYTN010000551.1 GCA_023433985.1 Pseudomonadota bacterium
CCCTACCTGCGCTGGCCGTTCCTGCTGCTCGACGGCATCGGGCTTGTCATCTTCACCATCATCGGCTGCAACGTGGCGCTGACCATGGGCCAGTCGCCGATCATCGTCATCGTCGCCGGTATGATGACCGGCATCGTCGGCGGCATAGCCCGCGACATCCTCTGCAACGACGTGCCGCTGGTCTTCTCCTCCGACCTCTACGCCACGGTATCGATCGTCGCCGGCGTCCTCTACTATTTCGGCCTGCAGACCGGCCTGCCGCATGACTTCGTCATCCTCGGTACCATCGCCATCGGCTTTGCCCTGCGCGTCGCCGCTATCGTGTGGAAGCTGCAGATGCCCAAGTTCGTCTACGACAAGGACCTCCACTGATGCCCCGCCCGCAGCGCATGCAGGTCTCCCGCAAGGCCGGCTTCAACCTGCAGGAGGCCTCGCACGCCCTCAACGGCCTGCCGGCAAAGCTGGTGACCCGCCCGGGCCGCTGGGGCAACCCGTTCTCCATCGACGACGTGGCAAAGACCTACGGCCTCGACCGCGTCGCGGCACAGGCCAAAGCCGTGGCCATGGCCGGCGACTGGCTGCGCGGCACGCTCGACCCAAGCCTTTCCCCCGGCGATCCGCCCAGCCGCGACTTGATCCGACGCGAGCTCGCCGGCCATAACCTCGCCTGCTGGTGCAAACCCGGCACGCCCTGTCACGCCGAGGTGCTGATCGAGCTCGCCAACGACTAGCGAGCCACCGGCGCCGGTATCGCCTTGCTGATGGTCGCGGCCATGTCGATCACCGCTAGGCGGATCTCCTCCATGCGGCTCGCCTCCGTGCCCTGCAGGAACGGCATGCTGAGTGCCGCGACCATGTGGCCGCGGCTATCGAAGATGGGCGCGGCGAAGGCCAGCACGCTGGGGAGACCCTCGCCCTTGTCCTGAGCCCAGCCCAGGCGGCGGATGCGGAGCAGTTCGGCGCGTAGCCGCTTCGGATCGGTCAGCGTGCGGGGCGTGTAGGCCGTGAGCGGCCGCGCCAATTGCGCCTCGAGAGCCGGCTCGTCGAGATAGGCGAGCAGCAGCTTGCCCGCCGCACCGGCATGGCTCGGCAGACGCTGGCCCGCCGTGACGGACAGGGCATATTCCCGGCGTCCCGGTGCGGCGGCGATGACCAGGGTCGACTCCCCGTCGACCACCGTGAGCTTGCTCCCCTCCCCCAGTGCGCTCGACAGCCGCTCGAGGTAGGGCGAGGCGAGCGCGGCCAGGTCGATGTTGCTGGCGCCCGAAGCGACGTGCGACGCAAGCCCCAGCAACCGGCTCCCGAGCTGGTAAGTGCCGGCGTCGTCCCGGCGGACCATGTCATGCAACTGCAGGGTATTGAGGATGCGATAGATCGTGGTGCGCGGCAGGCGCAACGCCACCACCAGGTCACGAATGGTCGCACCTCCGTCGCGGCGTTCCAGTTGCCCCAGGACATCCATCATCCGATCGATCACCGGAATGCGGTGCTTGAGCGCCGCATCGGCGGGTCCGGTCGCGACCATCCCTCAACTGCCCCCGGTTGACTTTCGCCTGCCGCCGTCCCTATCATCCGCAAATGAACGTGTAAAGTTCACATATGAACAGCACATGGCTCTATGCGGCGGAGCGAAGGGCCGCTACATCATTGGCGCGGGAACCACGGGAGGAACACGCCAATGAGCAGGATTGCCTACCTCACGGGCATCGAATTCGGTTCGGGCGCGATCGCGAGCCTGGCGGAAGCCACGGGGGAGTTCGGCATGCGGCGGCCGCTGCTGGTCGCCGACAAGGGCGTGCTGGCGGCAGGACTCGTCGCGAAGGCCTCTGCATACCTCCCCGCTGGCACGCCCCTTTTTCTCGACACCCCGCCCAATCCCACCGAGGCTGCCGTGCTCGCGGCATTGGCCCAGTACCGCGCGGAAGGCTGCGACGGCATCGTCGCGCTTGGCGGCGGTTCGCCCATCGACCTAGCCAAGGGCGTTGCCCTGCTCGCCACCCATGAGGGGCCGCTCGAACAATACGCAATGATCTATGGCGGGTTCGGGCGCATCACCGATCAGGTAGCGCCGGTTATCGCCATTCCGACCACCGCCGGCACCGGTGCGGAGGTCGGCCGGGCTGCCTTGCTGACGCTCGATGACGGGCGAAAGCTCGGCTTCATCAGCCCGCACCTGATCCCCAGGCGCGCCATTTCAGATCCGGAGCTGACTCTGGGCCTGCCACCCGGCCTCACCGCAGCCACCGGCCTCGATGCGCTGAGCCATTGCATCGAGACCCTCTGCTCACCGCGCTTCAATCCTCCGGCAGAGGCAATCGCCCTCGATGGTGCCGGCCGCATCTGGCGCAACATCGAGACGGCCTGCCGCAATGGCCAGAATCTTGAGGCTCGCAGCGAGATGCTGATGGGCGCGCTGATGGGCGGCCTCGCCTTCCAGAAGGGCCTCGGCGCCGTGCATGCACTGAGCCACGCCCTCGGCGGACTCAAGGACGTATCGCTGCACCACGGCACACTCAACGCCATCATCATGCCGCCCGTCGTGCGCTTCAACGCACCCGAGATCGCCGACAAGCTTGGGCGGCTGAAGACCGCGATGGGGCTCGCCCCCGCGGCCGACATGGCGTCCGAGCTCGATGCGCTCAACGGCCGGCTGGGTATCCCGAAAGGCCTACGGGTCCTTGGCGTTCGCGAGGACCATTTCGACTGGGTGATCGAGCGGGCACTGGCCGACCACAGCCACGCCACCAACCCCCGCGTAGCGAGTGCCGCCGACTACCGCGCTCTGCTGGAAGCGGCGATGGGCTGATCCGATCGGCGATCTGGCCGGTTCACATCTGAACGCCTGGCTTCCGCCTTTGGCGGGGGATGACAATCCCCTGCCGGGCCGCTACCCCTTTGGCCCCTGAGGGAGAAACGACAACAATGGCCACCCACCGCTTCGTCGCCGACCACTGGCACAACGTACTCGGCACGCGCTCGCCGGCACTCACGGTCGCGTCCGGCGACACGGTGATCACCGAGACGCTCGATGCGGCCGGCTGGGACAAGGACGGGGTACAGGTGAGCCACGGGCCGAACCCGATGAACGGCCCGATTTTTGTCGAAGGCGCCGCCCCCGGCGATGCGCTGAAGGTCGAGATCGTACGGATGACACCCAACCGCGCCACCGGCTGGACGCGGGGCGCGCTGGCGGCAAACGTCGTGGACCCGGAGTCCGTGCGCGAGCTGCCCCCGCGCGACGCCATCACCTGGGCCATCGACCGCCAGGGCGGTACGGTGCAACTCGCCAACGCTGTGCCCGGCCTCGAGCATTTCGTGCTGCCGCTCGAACCGATGATCGGCTGCTTCGGCGTCGCCCCTGCCCTCGGGCAAGCCTTTTCGACCGCCACCAGCGCCGAGAACGGCGGCAACATGGACTATCGCGGCTTCGGCCCTGGTGCCACGGCGTGGTTCCCGGTGGCCGTCGAAGGCGCGCTGTTCTTCCTAGGGGACTGCCACGCCGTGCAGGGCGATGGCGAGATTGTCGGCACCGGCGTTGAGACCAGCTACGAGGTCGAGGTGCGGCTGACGGTCGAAAAGGGCAGGCACTTGATCTGGCCCCGCGGCGAGAACGAGCGCGAAATCTTCTCGGTGGGCAATGCCCGGCCGCTCGACCAGGCGCTGCAGCACGCCACCAACGACATGTACAACTGGCTGATGACCGACTACGGCCTCTCCAGGGTGGCGGCGAGCCACCTGCTCGGCCAGGTGGTGCGCTACGAAGTCGGCAACGTCTACGACCCGGCCTACACCATGGTGTGCAAGGTCGAAAAGAAGTGGCTCCCGCGCAGCTGAGGCGCTGCACCACACTGTCCCGAGGCCGCGCGCTGCCGCAAGGCTGCTCCCGCTGGGGCCAAGGCCTCCCCTCGGGGCCAGCCGGGGCGCTGGAAACCACGTTTGAGTCATACCCTGTTCGTCGGCCCGATTTGGTAATAAGTTCTTAACCTGAAGAGGCCACGCACTGCCTGGGAGGGGATGCGTGTTGAGATTGCTGGGTCGCCAGAACTTGGCGGCAAATGAAGCCCACGCGGCTTCAGCCGGCTTGGCTTGGGGTGAGC
>JAEYTN010000083.1 GCA_023433985.1 Pseudomonadota bacterium
CCGGGAGCGCATCTTGCCACCGTCTACGCCAAGCCAAGGGCCGCGAGATGGTCGACACCTTCATCACCGAGGTGAGCCAGGACACCTGGATATTCTTCCCCTGGGACCTCGACGTCGCCTACGTCCCGCCCATCTCCGGCGGCACCGACTGAGCCGGGCGCTCAGAGCTGCTGCACGAGGTTGATCCATAGCCCCGATGGGTCGCGGAGGCTGAAGCGCCCCTGCCCGAACGGTTCGTCGGTCAGCGGGTAGTCGGGCTCCCGGCCGCTCGCCTGCACCTCGGCCAGGGCGGCAGCGGCATCGGCCACTTCGAGCTCGACGCTGATCCCGGCGACATAGCCCTGGGGGCCCGGTGGCCAGCTCGGATGCTCGGGCGCCATGAAGGCGATGCTGGCTCCTTCGGCCTGCATGTAGACGAACCACTCGTTCTCGAACACCACCGCGAATCCCAGGTGCCGGGCCCAGAAATCCCGGCACGCGGCCCGGGCGTCGGTGACGATGATCGGATACCGGTCGAGGTATCGCATGGGGCGGCTCCTGTTGTGGCCCTCCTCGATACCGTATCCGCCTGCCACCCGATGTCAGGGTTTTCGCCCGCATGGACAGCGCCCCGCGGATCATGGCAAACGAAGCCGCCTCGCGGGCGTGATGGAATGGTAGACATACGGGACTTAAAATCCCGAGGGTGTACACCCGTGTGGGTTCGAGTCCCACCGCCCGCACCACGCGCCGCCCGGCGCTGGCCCCCAACATTCACCCGGTAGTGGTCTTTCGTCGTTCCCTACGCGTCGGCACGGAACCGGGTTCGTTTCAAACCATTGATTTCGTAACCGGCTCAGACTTCAGCGTCAGTCGAGCAGCCGTCACCCCAACCCATACGGAGTTGTGCGATGAGCGCCCCTGACTTTCCCAACCAAGCGGCCACCGGAAACGATCTCGACAGCAGCGTCCGCGACGACGCTTCCAAGCTCGCCGAAACGGCCCGCCACGACATCGAAGACGTCACCCAGCAGGTCAAGCACGAAGCCGCGGCGCTGGGCGACGAGGTGAAGCAGCAGGCGGCGGCGCTGGGCGAGGAAGCCAAGGCGCAGCTGGCCGAGGTGGCCGAGAAGGCTAAGGGCATGGCGACCGAGCAGAAGGACCTGTTCGTCGACCAGCTCAGCGGCGTATCGACCGCCCTCAACCGGGTGGCCGAGGAGCTCGAGACGAACGGCGAAGGGACCGCGCACTATGCGCGCATGATCGCCGACGGCGCCGACAAGCTCACCGCCACGGTGCGCTACAACAATGTCGACGACATCATGCACATGGCCGAGGATTTCGGCCGCAAGCAGCCTGTCGCCTTCATGGGCGCGGCCGCCCTGCTGGGCTTCGTCGCCAGCCGCTTCCTCCTCGCCAGCGCCTCGCGCCGCGCCGAGCAGGGGCAGGGCCAGAGCTCGTACCAGCCCCCGGCCGCCCCGTCGTCCTACGCCGCAGGCACGATGAGTTCCAACCGGCCGTCCTACGACCAGACCGTGGGAGGCAGCGATGCCGGAATTTGAACAGAACCGGTCGATCACTGACCTGCTTGGCGGCCTCGCCAACGACATTTCCGGGCTGTTCCGCAAGGAAATCCAGCTCGCCAAGGCCGAGGCCAGCGAGAAGCTGGACGACGTCATCGACGCCAGCAAGGGCCTCGCCATTGGCGCGGTCCTCGCCATCGGCGCCGTGGGCGTGTTCCTCACCGCGCTGGTTACCGGCCTCGGCTGGCTGCTGATCTCCTTCGGCATGTCCGAGGAGGCGGCGGGCTTCGTGTCGGCGCTGGTTGTCGCACTCGTCGTCGGCGGCATCGCCTGGAGCTTCATTTCAAAGAGCCTCGAGGCCTGGAAGGCTTCGCGCCTCAACCTCGACCGCACCACACACTCCCTCGCGCGTGACGCCGAGGTCGTAAAGGAGAGCTTCTGATGAGCACCTACTCGAAGGATTCGGCCCAGCTCGAGCGCGAGGTCGAGGAACAGCGCCAGCGCATCGAGAACCGTATCGGCGAGATCCGCGAGCGGCTGTCTCCCGGCCAGCTGGTGGATGAACTGCTGAGCTTCACCAAGGATGGCGGGCAGCACTTCGCCTCCAACCTCGGCCAGACGGTCAGCAACAATCCGCTGCCGGCGGCGCTGCTCGGGATCAGCCTCGTGTGGCTGATGTCGGGGCAGGGGCCGAAGCTGTCTATGCCGCACCTGAATTCGCACCAGCAGGCGCCGCGGCCGCCGCAGCCCGAATATCCTTACGCCACCGTGTCCGGCAGCCTCCGCCGTGTAAGCCATGCGGCCGACGGCTCGGGCCGCTGGTACAGCGAGTTCGAGGACGTCGCGGGCAAGCGCTACAAGGCCGAGTCGAACGAGCATGGCCACCGCATCGGCGAGTTCATGGACAATGCCGGCAAGAAGTTCGGCGGCTTTATCGACGAGACCGGCCACCGCGTCCGCGACTTCCAGGACGAGGCGGGCAACCGGTTCGACGACGCGATGGGCTGGGCCTCGCACACCTTCCACGACATGCAGCAGGGCGTGAACGAAACGCTCGGGCACATGGCGCACGGTGCCGAGAAACTGGGCGGCGCGGCGCAGCACCAGATGGATCGCACCAGCCGCATGGCCATGGACCTGTTCCAGAACCAGCCACTGGTGGCGGGCGCACTCGCCTTCGCCGCCGGTGCGGCGATCGGCGCGGCGCTGCCGCATACAGATCAGGAAGACCAGGCGCTCGGCAAGGTCGCCGACAAGGTGAAGGGCAAGGCCGTCGAGGCGGCGTCCGAAGCCTACGAGGAAGGCAAGACTCGCGCCGCCGAGCTCTACGAGAAGGGCAAGGAAGGCGCCGCGCAGGTCTACGACGACGTGCGCTCGCAGGTCGCCGACCGCGCCCGCAGCTCCGAGTTGCACTAAGCAACAAGGGGGAGGCCGAAAGCCTCCCCCTTGGCATTCTCGCCATCCCACCGGGTCAGCCACCGCCGACCCGGTCGTTCTTCGTGTGCAGCACTGGCTTGAGCCGTTGCTCATCGGTGTCGGGAGTGAACTCCTTCGCGGGCGAAGCCGGTTCTGGCGCGTTGCCGAGCGGGTCGGTCTCCGCCGCCTTTTCGCTCGCCTCGCGCAGCGCCTCGGGGTCGGTGCCGTCGCGGGCGACCAGCTTGCTGGCCTGGCGCGGCGTCATGCCGAAGCGTTGCTCCAGGAAGGCGGCGTCTTCCACCTGTTCGCGGAGCTTACCGGTCTTACTTGCCATGGTGGCTGCCCTTCTGCCTGGCGGCGCGGATCGCCGGATCCGAACTCTCGAAGCTCCCGCGCATTGCCTTGCCGTCTCTGCTCATCTGAACCTCCTTTTCAGGCTCGGAGGCCCAACCCGAGCCTAGCGCTATGGTTCCGCCTTCAGCGCCCCGTCGACCTTAGCCTCGATCAACTCGGCGGTCGTCACGGCTTCGACCTGCATGCCATAGCGGCTGTGGTAGATGCCGAGCATCGCGTCATGGGTCGGGTCGGCCGACGAGCAGATGGCATCGGTCACGATCACTACCCGGTAGCCGTAGTCGATCGCGCCCATCACGGCCGCCAGCACGCAAACCTCCGTCTCCGCCCCGGTGACGATCAGGCTCTCGACGCCCAGGCGCTTGAGGCTGCCGTCGAGCGCCCCGTGCCAGGGGCTGTAGACGGGCTTGTCCACCACCCTGGCCGG
>JAEYTN010000125.1 GCA_023433985.1 Pseudomonadota bacterium
CGCGTCGACGGGCGCGCATTCCCCTGCCCTCGTGCGCCAGGGCCAGATCGGCGAGCTGATCGCGGCGAAGCCCGTGCAGCGCCGGGCACTGCTCGAGGAGGCGGCCGGGATTTCGGGGCTGCACTCGCGACGGCACGAGGCGGAGCTGCGGTTGCGGGCCGCCGAGCAGAACCTCGAGCGGGTCGATGACGTCATCGCGCAGGTGGAGCAGCAGCTCGAGACGCTGAAGCGGCAGGCGCGGCTCGCGGTCCGCTATCGCTCGCTGAGCGGCGATATCCGCCGGGCCGAGGCGACGCTGTTCCATATCCGCTGGGTCGCCGCGCGGTTTGCCGAGAAGGATGCAGAGGCGACGCAGGCGAAGCTGATCCGCGAGCTGGCGGACGCGCAGCATGTCGAACTCGAAGCGCAGAAGGTCGTGTTTCTCGCCGAGAAGGCGCTGGCGCCGCTGCGCGAGGAAGAGGCGAAGGCCGGCGCCGCACTGCAGCGCTACACCATCCTCGCCGAGCAGCTCGAGGCGGAGAAATCGCGGGCGGAAGCCCGGCGGGCCGAGCTGGCCGAGCGGCTCAAGCAGATCGAGCAAGACGGCGTGCGCGAGCGGGCCCTGGTGGTCGAGAGTGACGAAGCGCTGAAAGCGGCGGGCGAGGAGAAGGTCCGGCTCGAGGCTGAGGCCGCGGGCGAGGTGCAGGCGCTCGAATCGGCCAAGGCCGCGGCCGCCGAGGTGCAGGCGCAGGTGGCCGAGGCGGAAATCGCGGCGCGAGCGGCTGCCGACGCATTGGCGCAGCTTCGCGCGCGCCGGAGTGCGGCCGAGCGCGCGGTGACGGAAGCGCGGACGCGGGCGCAGCGACTCGAGGCGCAGGTCGCCGAGGTGGTGCGCGAGGCTGAGGCTGTTGCACGCACGCTTGCTTCCGATGCAGCGCTGCAGCAGCGGACCGAAGCGCTGGCGGCTGCACAGGAGAAGGCGAGCGCGGCAGAGGCGCAGGCCGTAGCTGCAGAGGGCGCGGCGAGCGCGGCCCAGGCGGCGGCCGATGCCGTTCGCCCGGAGCTGCAGCAGATCGAGGCGGCGCTCAACCGGCTCGAGGCCGAGGCGCAGACGCTGAACCGCATCGTCAACGCCGCGGGGACGGGCAAATTCGCACCTATCGTCGACGCGCTGAAGGTGCCGCCCGGGTATGAGACGGCGCTCGGCGCGGCACTTGGCGATGATCTCGAAGCGTCGTCCGACCCGAGGGCGCCGCTCCACTGGGCCGGGGCCGGCGAAGGCGATGATCCGGCGCTGCCGGCCGGCGTGACGCCGCTCTCGACATATGTCTCGGGCAGTGCGCTGCTGGCGCGACGGCTCGCCCAGGTGGGGCTGATCGAGCCGACCGATGCGGGGCGGCTGGTGCCGCTGCTGAAGCCGGGGCAGCGCCTTGTCGGCAAGGCGGGAGGCCTGTGGCGGTGGGATGGTTTCGTCGCCGCGCCCGACGCGCCGACGGCGGCGGCCGAAAAGCTGCGGCAACGCAACCGGCTGGCCGAGCTCGATGCAGAGATCGCCGGGGCGCGGACTCGCCGAAACGCGCGGCGCGCCGATGCGCAGGCGCTGAGCGAAGCGCTCGCGGCGGCCCGCAACGACGAGCGGCAGAAGCGCGACGCATGGCGCGGAGCGCAGCGTGACATTGCGACTGCGCAGTCGGCGCTCGACCAGGCGCAGAAGGCGTTGGGCGAACTGACGGCCAAGGCCGCGGCGCTGGCGGAGACCCGCACTCGGCTCGAGGCCAGCCGGGTTGAAGCGGCGGCGGCGGTCGGCGAGGCCGAGAAAGCGGTCGCCGAGCTGGCCGACGAGTCGGAAGCGGCCGGGCTTGCGGCCTCGCGGCAGGCGGTGCTGGCCCAGTTGCGCGAGAAGGCGGAGCAGGCGCGGCTGAAGCTCGGGAGCTTCGAGACGGCGGCGCGCATGCGGACGTCGCGGCTCAGCCAGATCGCGCAGGATGTTGCCGCATGGCAGCGGCGCCGCGAGGGGGCGGCGGCGCAGCTCGCGACGCTCGACGCGCGCGCCAGGGAAGTCGCGGCGCAGGTCGCCGGCATGGAGGCCTCGCCCGAGAGTTTCGACGAACGGCGCGAAAAGCTCGACGGGCTGATTGCCATTGCGCAGAAGGAACACAAGGCCGCTGCCGATGCACTGGCCCAGGGCGACAGCCGTCACCGTGAGGCGGACCGCGCACAGCGGCTGGCCCATGACACGCTGGCCGGGCTGCGGGCGGAAGTGGCGCGGGTCGAGGAGCGGATCAAGGGGCTCGTGGCGCAGCGCCATCAGATCGAGCGGCAGGTGGAGGAGACGCTCAACATCGCCGCGAGCCAGACGCTGGCGGCAGCCGGGCTGAAGCCCGAGCAGGCGCTACCGCAGGAATCGCAAATCGAGACGCAAGTCGACCGGCTGAAGGCCGAGCGCGAGCGGCTGGGCGGGGTGAACCTCGGAGCGGAGAAGGAAGCCGAGGAGGTTCAGGAGAAGCTCGACACGATGGTGACAGACCGGGACGACCTGATCGCGGCGATCGCCAAGCTCAGGGCCGGCATCCAGTCGCTCAACCGCGAGGGACGGCAGCGGCTCAACGAGGCGTTCGAGAAGGTGAACGCGCATTTCCAGCAGCTTTTCACCTCGCTGTTCGGCGGTGGGACGGCCGAGTTGCAGTTCGTGGAGAGCGACGACCCGCTCGAAGCGGGGCTCGAGATCATCGCCCGGCCGCCGGGGAAGAAGCCGTCGACGATGACGCTGCTGTCGGGCGGCGAGCAGGCGCTGACGGCGATGTCGCTGATCTTCGCGGTGTTCCTTACCAACCCGGCGCCGATCTGCGTGCTGGACGAGGTGGATGCGCCGCTCGACGATGCCAATGTGGAGCGGTTCTGCAACCTGCTCGACACGATGCGGGAGCGCACCGAGACACGCTTCCTCGTCATCACGCACAACCCGATCACCATGAGCCGCGTGGATCGGCTGTTCGGGGTGACGATGGCGGAACGTGGGGTCAGCCAACTGGTCTCGGTGGACCTGACCGGTGCGCAGGCGGTGGTTGCGGCGGAGTAGCGTCGGCGCCCGCCGAGCGGCGGGGATCGACTCCCGGCCAAGTCGTCCGCCCACAAGACGCCTCAATCGCGGAGGCCGGAGTCGCACCTGACTCAATGTCACACCCGTCGCGCGAGGCATAAAAACATTGAATATCAACAGGTTATGCTTTCGTTCACGCGCTTGACACCACTGGGGGCGGCCACTATGTTGCCCGCGACTTTCAGGGGCTTGGTTGCTGGATTTCAGCCCGGAGGCGCAAGGTATAGCGGATGACTGACCCGCAGAAGCCGAACCGTCCCCAGCGCGGCGACACGACGCCCCTGACCTCGGACCTGGCGTCCCGCATTGCGCGGGCCAAGAGGGAGAGGGAGGTCGCGGAACGGGCCAAAGCGGCTCCCGTGAAGGACATGTCGGGGTGGAACCGCGGTTTGCGGCTCGGCTCCGAGTTCATCGCGGCGATACTGGTAGGAGCCGGCATCGGCTGGCTCTTGGACACGTGGCTCAAGACCAGCCCGTGGCTGATGCTGGTGATGCTGATCGTGGGGTTCGCCGCAGGCGTACTCAACGTGGTCAGGGCCGCGAGCTAAATGAACAAGGCGGCGCCGCCGCCAACGGCCGCCATGCGCGTGCCGGACGACGAAGAAGACGAGTGAAGGCTCAAGAGCCTCAAGGGAACAGCAGTTGGCCGATCCGAACAAAGTCGACCCGATCCACCAGTTCCTCATCACCGATATCGTTCCGCTCGGGGGCGGCGTCTCCTTCACCAACTCGGCGCTGTTCATGGTGCTGACGGTGGGCGTGATCGGGCTCTACCTGATCCTTTCCACGCAGAAGCGCGCGCTGGTGCCCAACCGCGTGCAGCTCGTATCCGAAATGCTCTACGAGTTCGTGGCCAACATGGTCTCGAGTTCGGCCGGCAAGGCCGGCATGAAGTTTTTCCCCTTCGTGTTCTCGCTGTTCATGTTCGTGCTGGTCGCCAACATGTTCGGCATGATCCCGTTCTTCTTCACGGTCACCAGCCACATCATCGTCACCTTCGCGCTGGCGATGCTGGTGTTCGTGGTGGTCATCGGCTACGGCTTCTACAAGAACGGGCTGAAGTTCCTTAAGCTCTTCGTGCCCTCGGGCGTGCCGGGCTACGTGCTGCCCATCGTGGTGCCGATCGAGGTGGTTTCGTTCCTCTCGCGCCCGATTTCGCTCAGCGTTCGTCTTTTCGCCAACATCCTGGCCGGTCACATCACCCTCAAGGTGTTCGCGGGCTTCATCGTCACGCTGGGCGGCCTCGGCTTCCTCGGCTGGCTGGGCGCGCTGCTGCCGCTGGTGATGACGGTGGCGATCACGGCACTCGAATTCCTCGTGGCGGCCCTGCAGGCCTACGTCTTTGCAGTGCTGACCTCGATGTACATCAACGATGCCATCCATCCGGGGCATTGATTAGTTCCACCCAATCGGCGTGCCGCGGACGGTTCGCCACAACAGTTCTCAAAGGAGAGAGTTATGGAAGCTGAAGCCGCAAAGCTCATTGGTGCCGGTATCGCCGCCGTCGGTATGGCCGGCGCTGCCATCGGCGTGGGCAACATCTTCGGCAGCTTCTTGTCGGGCGCGCTGCGCAACCCGGCGGCTGCCCAGGGTCAGTTCGGTAACCTGATCTTCGGTTTCGCCGTGACCGAAGCTCTGGGCATCTTCTCGTTCCTGATCGCGCTCCTGCTGCTGTTCGCAGTCTGATTTCGCGACGGGCGGCCCCACGCCGCCACGACTATCGGCTCCGGGTCGGCTGATCCGGGGCCCAATCGCCGCAAAAGGGCTTAGAGATGGCGGGTTCGACCCAGGACATCATTATCGTGGCGCAGGCGGACTCGCTGCAGGAAGGCGAAGTCGTCGCTCCTGCTGCCGAGGAGCATGCGGCCGAGGGCGGCGAGCACGCCGCGACCGAGACGCACGCGTCCACCGAAGCGCATTCGGAAGTTTTCCCGCCCTTCGACGGGGCGTCGTTCGGTGGCCAGCTGCTTTGGCTGGCGATCACCTTCGCGGCCCTCTACTTCCTGATGAGCCGCGTGGCGCTGCCGCGGATCGGCTCCATCCTCGAGACCCGGCGCGCCCGGATCGAGGGTGACCTCGCCGAGGCCGAGCGGCTCCGCAAGGAGACCGAAAAGGCCGCGGCCGCCTACGAGGCTGCGCTTGCCGAGGCGCGCAAGAACGCTCAGGCGATCGCCGAGGAAACCCGCGCGTCGATCAAGGCCGATATCGACAACCGCCGTGCGGACGTCGAGGCCGGCCTCAACACGCGGATCACCGAGGCTGAGACCCGCATCGCCGCCACCAAGTCGGCGGCGCTCGCCAATGTCGACGAGATCGCGGCCGATACGGCCCAGGCGCTGGTCGCCCGGATCGCCGGCAGCGCCACCGCCGAAGAAGTCCGCGACGCCGTCGCGGCCGTACAGAAGGGTTGAGCGCCATGTGGAGCTTTGGTTTCGACGCCACCACCGGCGCTACCATCTGGGCTACGATCGCGCTCGTCATCTTCATCGGCATCGCGATCTATGCCGGCATCCACAAGACCATCGCCAAGATGCTGGATGACCGGATCAACAAGATCGAGACCGACCTCGCCGAGGCCGAGCAGCTGCGCAAGGAAGCCAAGGCGCTGCTGGACGACTATGCCCGTCGTCGCGAAGAGGCAGAGAAGGAAGCGCAGTCGATCGTGGACGCCGCTCGCGAGGAAGCGTTCCGCCTGACCGCCGAGGCCAAGGATTCGCTCGAGGCCATGGTTGCCCGCCGCGAGAAGGCCGTGAACGACAAGATCGCCCAGGCGGAAGCCCAGGCCGTCGCCGAGGTTCGCGCCCGCTCCGCCGATCTCGCCGTGGAAGCCGCCCGCGTGGTGCTGACCCGGCAGATGGCGACCAAGGGCGACGCGCTGGTCGAGCAGTCGATCAAGGACGTGGCGGCCCGGCTGAACTGAGGTTCGGTTGAGCGCAGAGTTGACGAAGGCGGGCCGGTGCCCGCCTTTTTCTTTTTTGGGACAGTTATCGGGGGGCCGGCTACAGGCGTCGGGCGGCCAGCGGCCCCTCAGCCGTGGCCGGCGGCGGCGCTGAGGGTGGCGCGGGTGATGCCGAGGCGGGCGAGTGCGGCGTCGTAGCGGGCCTCGACCGGCAGGCCGAAGAGCAGTTCGCGGGAGAACGGCACGGTGAGCCAGCCATTGCCCTGGATCTCCTGCTCGAGCTGGCCGGGACTCCAGCCGCAATAGCCGAGCGCGAACAGCGCCTCGGTGGGCGAGTTCTTGAACGCCATGGCCTTGAGGATATCGAGGGTCGCCGTCAGGCAGATATCCTCGGTCACCTCGTAGGAGTTGCCGACCTTGAAGTAGTCGGAGGAGTGCAGCACGAAGCCCCGGCTCTTCTGCACAGGTCCGCCGCGTAACACCTGCCGGTTCTTGATGTCGTCGGGCAGACGGATCAACTCGTCCTTGTCGCCGAGCTTCAGCTCCTCGAGGATATCGGCGAAGCGCATGTCGTCGACGGACTGGTTGACCACCAGTCCCATCGCGCCTTCGTCGCCGTGGCCGACGAGGTAGATCACGGTTTCGCGGAAACGTTCGTCGCCCATGCCGGGCATGGCGACAAGAAACTGGCCCCTCAGCGACTCCATGGACACAAGTCTCCCCAACGGACCTGATTGTCCGCCTGATGCCGGCCCGGCGCAACGGGCATGCATCTGCAAGCTTACCCCTTCGCCAACATCCGTGCCTAGCCTTCACTTTGGGCTGAAACGGCTTCCGCTCAGGCGCCGGCTCGGCTATCCCGCTGGGCCATGCGGATATCCAGCCTCCTCGCCCTCGCCCTCCTCACCCTGCCCGTCGCCGCGGCCGAAACGCCGTGGCAGGAAATCGCCCCTGGCGTGCGGCTGAGGATGATCTCGTCCGACGTGCTGAAGGCCGACGGCTCGACGATGGTGGCGCTGCAACTCGACATGCCGCAAAGCACCAAGACGTA
>JAEYTN010000208.1 GCA_023433985.1 Pseudomonadota bacterium
ACTCCACCTCGGTGACCGGCGAGGCAAATGTCTCGCTTACATTGCGGACTACCCGCGTTGAGGCACCAGCCTCGCCGGTCCCCGCCCACCTTTACCAACCCGAGGCACATGCCGGCGGGCGCTTCCGCTCGTCCGGCGTCCTACTGTGGCGGAATTGCGACACCCCGCCATGAAGTGGCCATCGTTACGCAACGGCACGCTATGAACGACGTTGCGAACCCTGTCACCGTGCATGGGTGTCGTATCCAAGTGAGGCTTTAAGCATATGAAATCCCTCTATCTCGTGCTCGCCGCCGGCATTTCCGCCGTGGCGTTCGCTTCCGCCGCACAGGCTGCCGACCTGATCATCGACAGCGAGCCGCTGCCGACCGTCGGCATCGTCCAGTCCTCCACCTCGTGGGACGGTCCGTTCGTCGGCGTGTTCGCGGGCTATGGCTGGGCCGACCCCGAGTTCGATCCGGCGCCCCCTCCGGGCATCGATATCGAGCCCGCGGGCTGGCTGCTGGGCGTCAACGCCGGCGCCAACTTCACCCTCACCGACGGCATCGTTGCCGGTATCGTGGGCGATATCGCCTGGGCCGACATCACCGACGAGCTCGAGCCGGTTCCGGGCACCCTGGTAACCACCGGCATCGACTGGCAGGGCTCGGTTCGCGGCCGACTCGGTTTCGACGGCGGCGCCTTCCTGCCCTACCTGACCGCCGGCCTGGCCTTCGCGCATTACAGCGTCGAGTCCGATGACGGCGTGGTCGTGCTGAGCGACGACCAGACGCATATCGGCTGGACGGTCGGCGCGGGCGTCGAGTTCGCGGTGGCCGACAACATCTCGGTCGACGCGCTCTACCGCTACAGCGATTACGGCAGCGCCACCTATGGCGCCGGCCTCGGCGGCGGCGGCGACATCGACCTCAGCTCGCACCAGGTCAGCCTGGGCCTGAACTTCGGCTTCTGAGCGCCCGCGCTCCACGCTTCAGGGGCGGCCTCCGGGCCGCCCCTTCGGTTTGCCGCAATCGTCCGGCACCCTCCCGCGCATGCTCGAGCACTTCGTCGCCGCACAGGATCCGATCTACCCGACCGTCCTCGCCGAGCTGCGCGCCGGCGACAAGCAGACGCACTGGATGTGGTTCATCTTCCCGCAGTTGCGCGCCCTGGGCCGTTCCCCGACCGCGCAGCGCTACGGCCTTGCCGACCTCACGGAGGCCAAGGCCTATCTCGCGCACCAGTTGCTCGGCCCACGCCTCCGCGAATGCACGGCGGCGATGCTCGGGGTGGAGGGCAGAAGCGCGCATGACATCCTCGGCTCGCCCGACGATCTCAAGTTCCGCTCCTCGATGACGCTGTTCTTCCAAGCCGCAGTCGATCCGGCGCCCTTCCGCGCCGCGCTCGACAAATATTACGGCGGCGAACTCGATCCGCGCACGGTGGAGCTGCTCGCCGGCTAGGCGTCCGCTTCTAGCGCCGCGATCAGCTCGGTCTCGCTCTCGTAGTTGCCGAGCTCGGCCAGCGCCGTTTCCAGCATCGCCACCCGCCGCTTGATCGTCGCGTGCTCGCTGGTCTTGGCAGCCACCTGCGTGTCGAGCCGCTCGGCGAACAGGTTGCGATCCTCGTCGGTGCGCCGGATGCGCGAGCGCAGCCCCTGCAGCGCGCCGATCTCGCCGTCGATCCGCCGGAGCTTCAGCCGCGCATCGGCGAGCCCGGTCTCGACCGCCGCCGCCATCTGGCCGATGAAGTCGACGCTCTCGAGCTTCAGCCCCGTCGCCACCGCCGTCGCCACCGCGGCATCGAACATGTCGGCCAGGATGATCGCTACCTCGCGGCGATAGCCCCGCACCGCCTCGTCGTCGACCGTGCCGGTCTCGTCGAACAGCCGCCGCGCGTCGGGATCGGAGAGCAGCCCGAACGCCCGCACCACCAGCATGAAGGCGTCGGCGTCGCCGCCGCGATCCGGGTGAGCCACCTGCACCTTGCGGCGGTAGGCGAGCTTGATCTCGGCCGCCGGCGCCAACCGCGCCACGCCGAGGATCAGGTAGGGGTCGAAATTCTGCATCGTCCGCTTCCCATAGCAGCCTCGCACGGCACGTTGAAGCGCCATGCGCCGCGGGCGCCTTTCATCCGTCGCCGAATGCGCCTATATCGCCACTATGCCCAACATGACTCCCAAGCCGCCGCTCCGGCCCTTTTCCGCCGTCATCTTCGATATGGACGGCACCCTGCTCGATACCGAGCTGGTGTTCCGCGAGATCGTCTTCGATGTCGCGGCGGGGCTGGGGTTCGAGATGACCGATCCCATCCACCTGTCGATGGTCGGCTCGAGCCACGAAACCACCAACGCGCTGCTGGTCGAGGCCTATGGCGTCTCGTTCCCCTACACGATGTTCGACGAGCAGTGCCGGGCCAAGATGAAGGTGCGGATGGAGCAGGCCGTGCCGGTGAAAGCCGGTGTGCACGAACTGCTCACCGAGCTCAAGGCGCGCCGCATTCCCACCGCCGTCGCCACCTCGTCGCGAGCCACGCATGCGCTGAGCCACCTCAACGCGGCCGGCATCCTCTCGACCTTCGAGGCGGTGGTGACCCGCGACGACGTGGTCAATCCCAAGCCGCACCCCGAGCCCTACCTGATGGCCGCGGGCCGGCTCGGCCTCGATCCCGCGCACTGCCTCGCAGTCGAAGATTCGCACGCCGGCGTCCGCGCTGCCTCGGCTGCCGGGCTGCAGACCATCATGGTCCCCGACCTCGTCCACCCCTCCGACGAGATCACGGCGCTCTGCACCGCGGTGATGACCTCGCTGCACGACCTGCGCGACGCGGCCTTCACGCACTAGAACGATTGATGGGGAGCGACGGCCTCAGGCCGGGACGCCGTCGGCATCCTCGTCGAAGCCGTTGTTCACGAGCGTGGTGATGGCGTCGAGCGCTTCGCGCGCCTGCTTGCCGGTGGCCTGCACGAGGATGGTGGAACCCGGGCCGGCGCCCAGCATCATCAGGCCCATGATCGAGTTGCCGTTCACGGCGGTGCCGTCCCGCACCACCTTGATGTCGGCATCGAAGCACTCGGCCGTGCGTACGAAGCGCGCCGAAGCGCGCGCATGCAGGCCCTTGCGATTGACGATGGTCAATTGCTGCGCAAGCGCCCGATCCGAACCTGCCGCGGTATCCATCGGGCCATTGTGCCGGAAATTCGGTTGTGAGCCAAGCGCTTCGCAGCACCTGTAGCTCAGCTCCCCAGCGTCTCGCTCGCCACGTTGATGTATTTCCGCCCGGCCTCGGCCGCCGCCGCCACGGCGCGCTTGATGTCGAAGTCGGCGCGGATGCGGGCCAGCTTCACCAGCATGGGCAGGTTGACGCCGGCGATCACCTCGACCTCGCGCTGCTGCATGATGGAGATGGCGAGGTTGGAGGGCGTACCGCCGAACATGTCGGTGAGGATCACCACCCCCTGCCCCTGGTCGGCGGCATCGACGGCGCGGACGATGTCGTCGCGGCGCTGCTCCATGTCGTCGTCGGGGCCGATGGCGATGGTCTCGACGTTGTCCTGCGGGCCGACCACATGTTCGAGGGCAGATTTGAACTCATGGGCTAACGCCCCGTGCGTCACCAGAACCATGCCGATCATGCAATATCCCCACGCACTGGTTCGGGCCGGGGCGCTTCTGCGCCTCGTCTGCGACAGGGCGAGTTTTGTCCTCAGGGCCCGGGGATTCAAGTGGTTTTTTGTCGCGCCTACAGACGTGGTGAACCGAGGGCGCGCAGCGCCTCGCGGATCAGCAGCATCTGGTGCCGTGCATCCACCACCCCGGCCCGCGGTACCGGCGCCCGCGGCAGGCTGACGCCGAACAGCTCCACGGTGAGCGCATCCTCCTCGACCATGCGCTCGAGCGTGTCGACGAGGTCGACCACCAGGTGCAGCGGCGCCTCGGGCACGAACGGCCGGCTGACGATGCCGCGGCCACGCAGTTCGGCGAGGCCGGCGATCCGTTCCGGCGCCCGCATGGTCAGGCCCATGCCCCCCGCGACGAGATCGACCCGATCGTCGGAGACGAGCTGCGCCGGCTTGCCGCGGGCTTCCCACTCGTCGAGCAGTTCGAGCGCCAGCAGCGACTTGCCGCTGCCCGACGGCCCGCGCAGGATCAGCCCGGTCCCGTCGAGCACCAGTCCGGTGGCGTGGATGTTGTGCTGCTTCACTTTCGCCGCTCGACGCCCGCCCGGCGCAGCGTCACGGTGAACTGGGCGCCCGAGCGCTCGGTGCGATTGGCGGCGACGATGCTGCCGCCATGCGCCTCGATGATCTGCTTGGAGATGGCGAGGCCCAGGCCCGAATGGTCGCCGAAACTCTCGCCCTCGGGCCGGTCGGTGTAAAAGCGCTGGAAGATACGGGTGATGTCGCCGCGGATGCCCGGCCCCTCGTCGGTGACGGTGAGCGTCACCGAGTCCTCGCTCGTGCGGATCACCACGGTGACCTTGCCGCCTTCGGGCGAGAAGCTCACGGCGTTGTCGATCAGGTTGTTGAGCACCTGCGCCAGCCGGCTGTCGTAGCCAATCACCACGGGCGCCAGCTTGCCCACGTGCTTTTCGAGCACGACATCCACCGAGCGGTTCTGCGCCACGTCCTTCTGGATCGACACCATGGCGTCGGCGAGCTGGCCGATATCGACCGGCTCGGCGCTCTGGCGCGCTAGCTCGGCATCGAGGCGGCTGGCATTCGAAATGTCTGAGATCAGCCGGTCGAGCCGGCGCACGTCGTGCTGGATGATCTCGTTCAGCCGTTCGCGATCCTCGGCACGGCGGGCGCGCGGCAGCGTCTCGACGGCGGAACGCAGCGAGGTGAGCGGGTTCTTGAGTTCGTGCGCCACGTCGGCGGCAAAGCGCTCGATGCCTTCGATACGGCCGTAGAGGGCGGACGTCATCGAGCGCAGGGCGCGGCTCAGGTGGCCCACCTCGTCCTGCCGGTCGGTAAAATCGGGGATCTCGGCGCGGCTGGTGATGGTGGACTGCACCTTTTCCGCGGCGCCCGCCAGCCGGCGCAGCGGACCCGCGATGGTGCCGGCCAGCAGCAGCGACAGGATGATGGTCACCGCCGCCGCCACCAGGGCGACGCGCAGGATGCCCCAGCGTTCGGCGCTGGCGATCTGGTCGATATCGCCCGGCTGGGTGGAGAGCAGCAGCACGCCGACGGTGGCGCGCACGCGCTGCACCGGCACAGCCACCGACACGACCAGCTGGTGCTTGTTGTCGACGCGCACGATCGCCGTCGCCGCGCCGCTCAGCGCCGCCGCGACCTCGGGGTATTTCGTGCCCTCGTCGGCCCCGAACTCCTGGTATTGCGGGTAGTCGTCGCCCGGCAGCCAGTCCATCAGCGCGTTCCACCACTCCAGCAGGAAGAGGCCCGGGCGGTCCTCCGGCTTGGTGATCTGCCGCAGCACCTCGCCGCGCGCATAAAGGTTGGTGCTGTCGAGGATCAGCAGCCCCTGCTGGTCATAGATCCGGGCGCGGGTACGGGTTGGCGTCACCAGGTTGCGCAGGAGCGGCGCCACGCGCTCGGGGTTGATCGGGAACTCGAGGCTGGGATCGAAGAAGCTCAGCGGCGAGATGGCGTTGTTGCCCTGCGAGTCGAGCAGCCGGTCGGGATCGACCTGGATCACGTCGCTGTCCACGGTCGCCGACGCGGCAATGGCCGCGGCGATGATCTCGCCCTGCACGCGCAGCGACTGCACGCGGGCCTCGATCAGGCCGGTGCGCCACTGGTTGAGGAACAGGATGCCGATCACCAGCACGGCGAGGCCGGCGAGGTTCAGTACGATGATGCGGCGGGCGAGGCTCGAGAAGATGGTCAGCTCGAGCAGGCGCTTGGCCTGGCCGAGGCCGACCAGCGTGTAGTGACCGACCATCCCGGCCCAGAGGTTCAGCCGGTTCATGCGCGAAGCGCCCGTCTCCGTCGAAGCGGGGTGGTTGCCCGGCAACTCCTCTTCGGTGACGGCCAAGGGACCCTCTTATTGCTCCTTGAAGCGATAGCCTACGCCATAGAGGGTTTCGATCATCTCGAAATCGTCGTCAACCGCCTTGAATTTCTTGCGCAGCCGCTTGATGTGGCTGTCGATGGTGCGGTCGTCGACGTAGACCTGGTCGTCATAGGCGGCGTCCATCAGGGCGTTGCGCGACTTGACCACGCCGGGGCGAAGCGCCAGAGCCTGCAGGATCAGGAACTCGGTGACGGTGAGGGTCACGCGCTGGCCCTTCCAGGTGCAGGTGTGGCGCTCCTCGTCCATCACCAGCGAGCCGCGCTCGATCAGGGCCTTGGACGGTGTCGCCTCGCCCGGCGTGCCGGCCGGCGCGGTGGGGTCGCGCGGCGCCGCGCGGCGCAGCACCGACTTCACACGCTCGACCAGCAGGCGCTGGCTGAACGGCTTGGTGATGAAGTCGTCGGCACCCATCTTCAGACCGAAGAGTTCATCGATCTCCTCGTCCTTGGAGGTCAGGAAGATCACCGGCACATCGGATTTCTGGCGCAGGCGGCGGAGCAGTTCCATGCCGTCCATGCGGGGCATCTTGATGTCGAGGATCGCAAGGTCGGGCCGGTCAGCGGTCAGGCCTTCGAGCCCGGAAGCGCCGTCCGTGTAGGTGGAGACCGAGTACCCTTCGGCTTCAAGGGTCAGCGAAACCGACGTCAGGATGTTGCGGTCGTCGTCCACCAGAGCGATCTTGGGCATGTAGCTCCCTTTCAACAGCGGCGGAGCCAAATCAAAGGCAACCGGCCAATTGTGGCAACCTTTGACTGCCACAATTGCGCAGAAATAAGGCGTGTCCGCGTTTTGTTCCACTCCCGGCTCGACGAAAGCCGGAGAGACTTCTGTCGTAAGACGACTTTCGGGATGGGCGGGGCGGCAGGCGCGAACTTAACAATCCGGCGAAACGGGCCGGATGGCGGCCCCCTCAGCGCAAGGACGCGACCATGGCCGCGAGTCTCCACAGCAACATCGAACGCAGCATCACTGCCCGCGCGACTTCCGTCGCCTGGGACGAATTGCCACCCACCCTGGTCGAGGCGGCGCTACGCGACGGCGAGGGCCGCCTCGCCGCCGGCGGCGCCCTCGCCGTCACCACCGGGGTGTTCACCGGCCGCTCGGTCAATGACAAGTTCATCGTCCGCGACGCCCAGACCGACGACAAGGTGTGGTGGGACAATTCGCAGGCGATGAGCCCCGCTCACTTCGAGACGCTGCTCGCCGACATGCTGCAGAGCCTCGAGGGCAAGACGCTGCACGGCCAGCACCTGTGCGCCGGAGCCGACCAGCGGCACGAACTCGCCGTCAGCGTCTTCACCGAGACGGCCTGGCACGCGCTCTTCATCCGCAACCTGCTGATCCGCCCCGAGCAGCCCGCGGCGCGGACCGACGTCACCATCCTGCACCTCCCCAGCTTCAGCGCCAACCCGGCCCGTCACGGCACCCGGACCGGCACGGTGATTGCGCTCGACATGGCGCGCAAGCTGGTGCTCATCGGCGGCACTGCCTATGCCGGCGAGATCAAGAAGAGCGTGTTCTCGCTGTTCAACTTCCACGCCCCGCTCAACGGCGTGCTGCCGATGCACTGCTCCGCCAATGTCGGCCGCGAGGGCGACGTGGCGCTGTTCTTCGGGCTGTCGGGCACCGGCAAGACGACGCTCTCGAACGACCCAAAGCGCCCGCTGATCGGCGATGACGAGCACGGCTGGACCGCCGACGGCGTCTTCAACCTCGAAGGCGGCTGCTACGCCAAGACGGTGAAGCTCAGTCCCACCGCGGAGCCGGAGATTCACGGCGCGACACAGGCGTTCGGCACCGTCCTCGAAAACCTGAAGCTCGACGACCGCCTGGTGCCCCTCTACGACGACACCTCGCTCACCGAGAACACCCGCGCCGCCTACCCGCTCGAAACGCTGCCGGCAGTGGCGGAGGGTGGCGTCGGCGGCCGGCCACGCACGGTGGTCTTCCTCACAGCCGATGCCTTCGGCGTGCTTCCGCCGATCGCCCGCCTCAGTCCCGAGCAGGCAGCCTACCACTTCCTGTCAGGCTACACCGCCAAGGTGGCGGGCACCGAGCGCGGCATCTCCGAACCGGTCGCAACCTTCTCGGCCTGCTTCGGCGCCCCGTTCATGCCGCTCCACCCCACGGTGTATGGGCGCATGCTGGAGGATCGGTTGCGGGCGTCGGGAGCGAAGGTGTTCCTCATCAATACCGGCTGGACCGGCGGCGGTTACGGTGTCGGCAGGCGCATCGACATCGCGACCACCCGTCGCGTCCTCGACGCCGCCCTCTCGGGCGAACTCGACGCTGCGCCGATGCGGAGCGAGCCGCTGTTCGGCATGGAGGTGCCCCTGCGCGTCGACGGCGTGCCGCCCCGGGCCCTCGATCCGCGCGCCAACTGGGCCGATGTCAGTGCCTACGACGCCACGGCGTCCAGGCTGCAAACGCTGTTCGCCGAGAACTACCGCAAGTTCGAAGCCGTGAAGGTGGCGGCGGAATAATCCGCCCCGCCGCAGCGCCAGACAAGCAGAGGCCCGCGCGAGCGGGCCTCTTTGCGTCCACCCCCCGAGGGCGCGGCTCAGTGGGTAGAATAGAAGATGTGGGAACCGATGGTGGCCACGCGGTTGAACTTGCTGCCCCAGCCGGGCGACACCGCGGTGGTGTGGTAGAAGAGCACCGAGTCCGGCACCACGCCGGGGCGTTCACCGGCCTGGAACTCGTGGAACGCGGTCTCCGCCAGTTTCAGCGATCGGTTCCAGGCGGCACGCTCGGTGCCCATGTCCGACCGCCCATCGCAGGCGAAGGTGAACTGGCACTTGTAGCGGCCCTTGTCGGCGTTCTGGAACACCACGCCGCAGATGGTCGAGGGATACTTCTTGGAGAAGGCCCGGTTGATGATCACGTTGGCGACGGCCAGCTGGCCCTCGCGCGTTTCGCCCCGCGCCTCGTGGTAGATGGCCTGGGCGAGGCAGGTTTTCTCGCTGTCCGCCAGCTTCACCTTCTTCATCGTCGGAACGAAGGAGCCCGCCGCATAGGCGGAGAGCACGTCCGGCGTGAGGGCCGGCCGGCGGGTCAGGTCAGCAGCCTCGATGGCGTCGAGCGCCTGGTTCTGCCGGCGGGCGATGTAGCCCATCAGCACTTCCTCGGTCAGCGCCGGCGCGGCGGTCGGCACCTCGAAGGCGTCGAACTGCTGCAGCTGCTGGCGGCGATCGACATAGGCCTGCAGCAGCGCGTTGGTCAGCGCGGGCTGCGTGGCCGCATGGAACTGCTCGCGCTTGTGGGCAACGCTGGCGGTGAGTGGAAGGGGAACGACCTGATCGAGAACGGATTCTTCGGCAGAAGCAGGAGCAAAGCTGACCAGCAGCACAAAGGCTGCCGCAACGAACACCAGCGCGGGCGTCAACACGCGCATTACCGGTGCGAACGAGCTTGCTCGCAATCTGCCTACCTTCCCCCGACACCGCCCCCGAGGCAGCACCAGCTTTGGTGAGTTTCCCTGCCCGGCAAGCTAGCCGAGCGCAGGAACGGATGGAACCCAGAATTTACAGTTACTTAACCATGAACGTTAGGTTCTAAAAATTAGGTTAATGGCCTCGGCATCGCTATGAAAGCCCTGAAATCACTCACTTTTCGGGATGGTGATCGCGATCTTGCCGGAACCGATAAAAGTTAATCGATTCGAATCGTTGCCCGGACGCAACAGGCAATGACCACGATGTCAGCGCGGCCCGGAGGGAATCATCGGCCGCCCTTTTTCCGAACGGATATAAAGCTTTCTTTATATCCCGTGTTGATCCGGTCCCTCACCTTCTCTATAAGGCGCGGCACCAATCCCAAACCGACGGAGCAGGCCGATGGCCAACACCGACTATCTCGTCAAGGACATCGGCCTCGCCGATTTCGGCCGCAAGGAAATCGGCATGGCCGAGATCGAGATGCCGGGCCTGATGGCGATCCGCGAGGAATATGCCGCCGCCCAGCCGCTGAAGGGCGCGCGCATCGCCGGCTCCCTCCACATGACGATCCAGACCGCCGTCCTGATCGAAACGCTGGTGGCACTCGGCGCCGAAGTCCGCTGGGTTTCGTGCAACATCTTCTCGACCCAGGACCATGCCGCCGCCGCCATCGCCGCCGCCGGAATCTCGGTGTTCGCCAAGAAGGGCGAGACGCTCGAAGAGTACTGGGATTACACCGACCGCATGATGGACTGGCCCGGCGGCCAGACCCCCAACATGATCCTCGACGATGGCGGCGACGCCACCATGCTGGTGCTGACCGGTGCCAAGGCGGAGACCGACCCGTCGGTGCTCGCCAACCCGCACTCCGAGGAAGAAGAGGTGTTCTTCGCGCTGATCAAGAAGCGCCTCGCCAAGGACCCGACCTTCTATTCGCGCATCAAGGCGGCGCTCAAAGGCGTGTCCGAGGAAACGACCACGGGCGTCATGCGGCTCTACCAGTTGCAGCAGCGGGGCGAGCTGCCCTTCCCGGCCATCAACGTCAACGACTCGGTCACCAAGTCGAAGTTCGACAACAAGTACGGCACGCGTGAATCGCTGGTCGACGCAATCCGCCGCGGCACCGATGTGATGCTTGCGGGCAAGGTCGCGATCGTCTGTGGCTACGGCGATGTCGGCAAGGGCTCGGCCCAATCTCTGAAGGGCGCCGGCGCCCGCGTGCTGGTCACCGAGGTCGATCCGATCTGCGCGCTGCAGGCGGCCATGGACGGCTACGAGGTCGTCACGCTGCAGGATGCCGCGCACCGCGCCGATATCGTCGTCACCGCCACCGGCAACAAGGACGTCGTCACCCTCGACGATATCCGCCTGCTCAAGGACATGGCGATCGTCTGCAACATCGGGCACTTCGACAACGAGATCCAGGTTGCCGAGCTGCGCAACTACAAGTGGACGAACGTGAAGCCGCAGGTCGACATCGTCGAGCTTGCCGCCAACAAGCGCATCGTGCTGCTGTCCGAGGGCCGCCTCGTCAACCTCGGCAATGCCACCGGCCACCCGAGCTTCGTGATGAGCGCCTCGTTCGCCAACCAGACGCTGGCCCAGATCGAGCTGTGGACCAACGGCCAGAACCTCCAGAACGAAGTGCACGTGCTGCCCAAGCATCTCGACGAGAAGGTGGCGGAGCTGCACCTCGCCAAGCTCGGCGCCAAGCTCACCAGGCTCACCCAGAACCAGGCCGACTATATCGGCGTCAGCCCCGAGGGGCCGTTCAAGTCGGGCCAGTACCGGTACTGATCGGTTACCGATCGACGCTTCTCACGGCTCCTGCCCCTGGGCGGGAGCCGTTTGTTTTGGAG
>JAEYTN010000227.1 GCA_023433985.1 Pseudomonadota bacterium
TTCGTCGAGGGCGAGCAGGGCGACCCGCAGCTTGAGTTCGTGCGCGCTCGCCACGTGGGCGTAGAGGCTGGCGACCTGCACACCGAAATGGCGGGCGAGCGCCGACGGGGTGACCGCGTCGAAACCCTCGGCGTCGGCCAGTTCGGCTCCGGCCCGGACGAGCCGTTCTGTGCTGAGACCTGCCCGTGCCATGGCCGGCGGCATCCTTTTCATCAATGTGATGGTATTTGCCTAATAGCTTTAGGTTTGTCAAGCACTGGTGGGCTGACGGGTTACAAATGCCTGGCGGCCTGCTAGGTCGGGGGCATGACCGAAGTCACCATCGAGAGCCTGGGCCAGCACGGCGACGGCATTGCCGGGATCGCGGGCGAGCGCGTCTTCGTACCGTTCACCCTGCCCGGCGAGCGGGTCGAGATCGCACGCGACGGCGAGCGTGGGACGCTGCTGACGATCCTCGAGCCGAGTGCCGAGCGGGCGGAGCCGATCAGCCCCTATTTCGGCCGCTGCGGCGGCTGCGCGCTGCAGCACATGAGCGGCGAGACCTATGCCGGTTTCAAGCGGGGGCTCGTCGTTTGGGCGCTGGAGCATGCGGGAGTTGCGGCCGAGGTGGAGCCGCTGCTCGATGCCACGGCGCCTGGCCGCCGCCGCACCACGCTGCACGTGCGCAAGGCCGCCGCCGGCTACATGCGTGCCAAATCGCACGAGGTGCTCGATATCGACGCCTGCCCGATCCTGGTGCCGGTGCTTTCCAGGAACGCGCCCCGCATCGCGCGGGCGCTGCAGAAGCTTGCCGGCGACAGCGACGTCGCCTTCACGGCCACCGATACCGGGCTCGACCTGTCGGTGAAGTCGGAGCGGAAGCTGCGGCCCGCGCAGCTCGCGGAATTCGCCCAGGCCCACAAGCTCGCCCGCCTCACCTTCAACGGCGACACGGTGTTCATGGCGCGTCCGCCGGTGGTGCGGATGGGCAAGGCGGTGGTGGAGATCCCGCCGGCGAGCTTCCTCCAGGCTACCGAGTCGGCCGAAGCCACGCTCTCCCGGCTGGTGCTGGAAGGTGTCGGCAAGGCGAAGGCGGTCGCCGACCTGTTCTCGGGCGTCGGGCCGTTCACGCTGCGGCTGGCCGAAACGTCGCGCGTCTACGCCGCCGACAGCGACAAGCCGGCGATTGCGGCGCTCATCAAGGCCGTGAACCATACGCAGGGGCTGAAGCCGGTCGAGGCGAAGGCGCGCGACCTCTTCCGGGACCCGCTGGCGCCGATCGAGCTCAACCCTTTCGACGCCGTGGTGTTCGACCCGCCGCGCGCTGGAGCGGAGCAGCAGGCCAAGGAACTGGCGCGTTCGAAGGTGAAGACGGTTGTCGCGGTGTCGTGCGAGCCCAAAACCTTCTCCCGCGATGCAGCCATCCTGATCGCTGGCGGTTATCGGCTCGAGCGCGTCGTGCCGGTGGACCAGTTCGCCTACTCGACCCATGTCGAGGTGGTTGGAGTGTTCCGGCGGTGACGTTCAGGGCGCGGGCGACGCATGCCGAACTCGGCGAAGGCTTTTTCGATGCGGTGCGGCCGGCGCAGTTCCCCCAGCACATCCTGCGCTACCGCAACCAGCGCGCAGCTGCCTCGGTGGGGCTGGACCTGCTAAGCGACCAGCAGTGGGTAGAGCATTTCGGCAGGTTCCAGCCCCTGCCCGGCTCGTTCGCCGCGCCGCTGGCGCTGCGCTATCACGGGCACCAGTTCCAGACCTACAACCCCGACCTCGGCGACGGTCGCGGCTTCCTCTTCGCCCAGCTCGAGGATTTGCGCGATGGGCGGCTGATGGACCTCGGCACCAAGGGCTCGGGCCGCACCCCCTGGTCCCGGGGCGGCGACGGACGATTGACGCTTAAGGGCGGCGTGCGCGAAGTGCTGGCGACCGCCATGCTGGAAGCGCTGGGCGTCGACACCTCGAAGTCGCTGAGCCTGATCGAGACCGGCGAGGAGCTGGAGCGCGGCGACGAGCCCTCCCCTACCCGCTCCTCCGTGCTGGTCCGGCTCTCGCATTCGCATGTGCGGATCGGCTCGTTCCAGCGCCTGAGCTACCTCAAGGAGCCCGAGCGGCTTGGGCAGCTGCTGGACCATTCGGTGAAGCATTACTACCCGGCGCTCTGGACCGAAGGCGACAACGGGCGGGCGGCGAAATTCCTCGGGGCGGTGAGCGAGGCGGTGGCCGAGACCGGGGCGAACTGGATCGCCGCGGGGTTCGTGCACGGCGTGCTCAACACCGACAACATCAACATCACCGGCGAGAGCTTCGACTACGGCCCCTGGCGCTTCCTGCCGACCTACGATCCGGCCTTCACCGCCGCCTATTTCGACCAGAGCGGGCTCTATGCGTTCGGCCGCCAGCCCGACGTACTGGCCTGGAACCTGACGCGGCTCGCCGAAGTCCTGCTGCCGCTGGGCGAGCACGCCGAGCTGGAAGCCGGCCTGAACCGGTTCTGGCCGGCGTTCCAGAAGGCGGTCTGGGGCGCCGTGCTGCGACGGCTCGGCCTGCAGTCGCTGGGGATCGAAGCGGACTCCCTGCTGGTGCAGGAGGTGTTCAACTTCCTGCACGAAACGCAGATGCCGTTCGAGCAGTTCTTCTTCGACTGGCGCGGCGGCGACGGCTCGCGCGCCATGCGGAGCCCGGCGGCGGAGCACTATCGCGGCCCCGCCTTCGAAGCCCTGGCCGCGCTGCTGACGGCCCATCCACGGGCGGCGAACGCCAATCTCGACCACCCGTATTTCTCGCGCGAGACGCCCCGCACCATGCTGATCGACGAGATGGAGGCCCTCTGGGCGCCCATCGCCGAGGGCGACGACTGGTCGCCGCTCTACGCGGCGCTCGACGAGATCGAGGAGATGCGGACCGCCTATTCTGCGGCGAGCTGAGCCGCGCGGAAGTCGGCCGAGCGCTTCGCAAGGTGCTCGTAGAAGCCCTTGAGGCCCGGCTCGATTTTCAGCCCCAGCGCCGTGCACTCGGCAATGGCCCCGCGCGCATCGCGCCCCTCCCGCAGCGCCGCCAGCGCCTCGGTGTGGCTCGCCCGCAGCAGCTTGAACGTGCCGGTTTCCGCCAGCGCCCTGTCGCCCACGAGGATGTGGATCGGCACCCGCTCCGCCTTGCCCTTGAGCGCCACGGCTCCCGCCTCGAGCAGCGCGAAGTCGGGTACGGCGCGGCGGAGCGGATCGGCGACGACGATGTCGTAGCCGACCTCCTTGCAGGTGCCCTCGACCCGGCTCGCGACGTTGACCGTGTCGCCCAGCGCCGAATAGTCGAAGCGCGTCTCGAGCCCCATGATGCCGACCAGTGCCTCGCCGGTGGAAATGCCGATGCCGATGCCCAGCCGCTCGACCGGCGCCCCGAGCGCCTTGAGCCCGAAGGCGTCCGCATCGTTGAGCGCCGTCAGCCGCCGCCGCATGCCGAGCGCCGCCTCCAGCGCCCGCTGCTCGTGCCCCTCGACGTCGACGGGCGCGTTCCAGAACGCCATGATCGCATCGCCGATGAACTTGTCGATGGTGCCGTACTTGCCGACGATCTCCGCCCCGAGCGCCCCGAACAGCGTGTTGAGGATGCCGAGGATCTGCCTGGGCTCGATCTTCTCGCTCAACGAGGTGAAGCCGCGCATGTCGGAGAACATCACCGTCACCGGCCGCATCTCGCCCCCAAGCTTCAGCCGGTCGCCGTTCTTCTCGATCTCGGCGAGCAGCGAGGGCGCCACGTAGTAGCCGAAGGCGCGGCGGATCTGCTTTTTCTGCACGTCGGTGGTAAGGAAGCGCAGGAACACGAGCCCCAGATAGGTCAGTGTCAGCCCGATCAGCGGGAAGCTCGGATCGAGCATGATGCCCTGACTGACGAACAGCCAGTAGGACAGTCCGACCGAGGCGACAAGCGAGGCGAAGCCGGCGGCCAGCCCGGCGATCGGCCCCAGCATCAGCACCACCAGCACCAGCAGCAGCCCCAGCGCCATGAACTCGAGCCACTCGAGCCCCTGCACCCAGTCGGGTCGGGTGAGGAAGGCGCCCGACAGGATCTGCTCGATCGCCTGCGCATGGATGGTGACGCCCGCCACGTTGTCGCCCAGCGTCGTGGTATGGAGGTCGAGCAGCCCCGAGGCGGAGGTGCCGACCAGCACGATGTGGCCCTCGATGCGGTCGCGCAGTGCCCGGTATTGCGGGCCCAGCAACTGCCTCGCCGAGATGGACAGGTCGGGGTCCGGGCGGCTGTAGTAGAGCCACAGGTCGCCGCTCGAGGTGGTGGGGATCGTGAGATCGCCGACGCGCACGCCATCGAGATAACCCTCGCCGGCGGTATCGCCGAACACCACCACGCCCGAGAGCCCGAAGGCGATACGGAGCGCTTCGAGCGACAGGGTGGGAAACAGCGCGCTGCCATTGGTCCACAGCATCGGCAGCCGCCGCACCGCGCTGGTCGAGAGTTCGGTGTTGAGGCTGACCGCTGCGAGCCCCGGCGCCGCGTTGCGCAGCAGCGGCAGCGGGGCCGCGACACCGGTCAGGTAAGGGACCGAATAGCTGGGATCGGGGCCCGAGATGGCGAACCCGCCCTTGGCGGTGCCCGACAACGGCCGCCCGTCGGGCGTGCGCGAAAAGCCGAGGATCGACGGAGTGCGGCCCAGCGCTTCGGCGAAGAGCACGTCGTAGTCCGGCAGCGTCGCCGGATCGACGCCCGGCAGGTGCGCGGCGAGCCGCTGCGGCGACATCCGGTCGGGCTCTGGGAACAGGATGTCGAAGCCGATGGCCGCCGCCCCGAGCTCGCCCAGCCGGTCGGCCATGGTCGCGAGGCGGTCGCGCGGCCAGGGCCATTGCCCGAACTCGGCCAGCGACGCCTCGTCGATGTCGATCACCTTGACCGGCAACTCGGCATTCGGCCGCGGATGCAGCCGCTGGTAGAAGTCGAAGCCGATCTCGCGCACCACCTGCACCGGAAACGGATCGCCGATGCGCAGCAACGTCAGCAGCACCACGA
>JAEYTN010000319.1 GCA_023433985.1 Pseudomonadota bacterium
CACGTCGGCGAAGGCATGGTTGCGGATCGCCTGCAAGGTCTCCCCGGTTTGCGTCTCGCCGTAACCGTAGTCGATGGCCAGGAGGGCGCCGCGCTGGCTGGCGATCCGCTTGCCGAGCCGCTGCAGCGCGTCGGCGGCCGCGAGACTGACCTCGTACACTTCGCCGAGCCCGGCGTTCTGCACCGGCTCGGGCATGGCCGCGTCGGCGATCGGAGTCGGCGACAGGCCGAAGGCACGCTTGCCGTCGCGCAGGCCCACCTGACGCTCGTGCCAGCCATCGGGCGCCTTCACGAACTGCCGGATCGGCAGCGCATCGAAGAACTCGTTGGCGATCACGAGCAGGGGATCGTCAGCCACCGCGTCGATCTCGCTCGCCCAATAGGGATTGTAAGCGCCAAGCCGCTCGGCCTGCTGCGCGCGAAGCGCCGGATTGGTTTCGAACAACTGCAGGTGGCAGGCATCGAGGAAGCCCTCGGCCCGCGCAGCGACGCGCAGCGCATCCTGCATCAGCGTGCCCCGACCCGGCCCCAGCTCCAGCAGCGTGAACGAGCGCGGCTCCCCCATCTGCTGCCACAGGTTGACGAAGAAGAACCCAATCAGCTCGCCGAACATCTGGCTGATTTCGGGCGCTGTGACGAAATCGCCCTTTGCCCCCAGCGGGTCCGCGCCAGAGTAATAGCCCTCGCGTGGGTGCGTCAGTGCCAGCCCCATATAGGTGGCGATCGACATCGGACCCGACTGCCGGATTTGCATGTCGATCAGGTCGGCCAGCGGAATTTGCTCATTCGCCACGGGACGGCCTCAGCGCATAGATGACGAGCCCGATGCCGGCGATGAGGATCGGCACGCTCAGCACCATCCCCATGGTCAGCCAGCCGCCATAGAGGTAGCCGATCTGCACGTCCGGCAGCCGGAAGAACTCGACGAAGATGCGGCTCACCGCATAGCCGATGCCGAAGATCCCGGCGATCAGCCCCGGATGCTTCAGCGCGCGGGTGGAGCGGGCGACGAGATTGATGACGACGAACAGCAGCACGCCTTCGAGCAGCGCCTCGTAGAGCTGCGTGGGGTGCCGCGGCACGCCCAGCTCGTCGTTGGGGAAGATCACGCCCCAGGGCAGATCGGTCGGCGCCCCCCAGAGCTCGGCGTTCACGAAATTGGCGAGCCGTCCGAGGAACAGCCCGATGGTCGCGATGGCGCCGAGCAAGTCGAAGCCCGAGAGAATGTTGCCTTTGTGGAAGCGTGTAAATCCGGCCATCGCCAGCATGATGCCGGCGAGCCCGCCGTGGAAGCTCATCCCCCCATCCCACAGCGCGAACATCTGAATCGGGTCCTGGAGATAGAAGCCCAGGTTATAGAACAGCACGTAGCCGATGCGGCCGCCGACCACGATGCCCACCACGGCCCAGAAGGCGAAGTCCCAGATGGCCGGGGCGGGAAACGGCGGCCGGTTGTCCTTCCATAGCCCGTGCCGACCGAGCAGCGTCATCGCATAGGCTGCGCCCAGCAGCACGCCGGCCAGGTAAGCGAGTGCATACCAGCGGATCTCGAACGGACCGACCGCAAACGCTACGGGCTGGAGAAAGTCGGGAAATGGCACGCTCGGGCTCCGGCGGATGCTGTCGCGACCTTTTAGCCGCCCCCGGGCTCTGGTCAAGGCGCGGGGCGCGGCCTAAAACGCTCAACCGGACAGGCAAGAGGACGACCCCGATGACTCAGGGCAGCAAGCTATTCGACGAGCTGGGCAAGCTGATGAACAACGCCGCGGGGGTGGCGGACGGGGTGCGGCGCGAGATCGAAACCGCGGTGAAGTCGCAGCTCGAGCGACTGGTCAACGACATGGATCTGGTCAAGCGCGAGGACTACGACGCGCTGCGCGAGCTGGTGATGGCGCAGAGCGCCGAGATCAAGGCGCTGCAAACCGAAGTGCAGAGCCTGAAGGGCACGACCACGGTTTCGGGCCAGTAAGGCAAGTGAAGCTGGCGATCATCTCCGACGTGCATGGCAACGTCCATGCGCTCGATGCGGTGCTGGACGACATCGCGCTGCAGGGCGTCGATGCTACGCTGGCGCTCGGTGATTTCCTTTCGGGCCCGTTCGATCCGGTGGGCGTCGCGGACCGGCTCATTGATCTGGGCTTTCCGTCGGTGCGCGGCAATCACGACCGCTACCTGGCCGAAGGCCGCGACGACGACTGGCACATCGACGCGTTCGTGCGCGGGATGCTCGCACCCCGCCACCTCGACTGGCTGCGCAACCTGCCTCCCACTGCGGTCCACGGCGAGGCAGTGCTGCTGAGCCACGGCACGCCGCGCGACGACAATGCCGGCTGGCTCGACACCATGGTCGGCGACCATGCGGTACTGGCGCCGCGCGAACGCATCGAGCGGGAAGCGGAAGGGTTCGCGTACGAAGTCCTGCTCTGCGGCCACACCCATGTGCCGCGGAGCGTGAAGCTTGGTGACGGGCGGATCGTGGTGAACCCCGGCAGCGTCGGCCTGCCGTTCGACTCCGGCTCGCCCGAGGCCCACTACGCCGTCGTCGAAAAGCGCCGTGCCGGCTGGTCGGTAGCCTTCGTCTCGCTACCCTACGACTACCAGTCCGCCGCGGCGCTCGCCATCGATCGCGGCTATCCGAAATGGGCCGAGGTAGTGACGGGCGGCTGGCTGAAGCCGCGCGAACTATAGCAAGAGGGGCAGCGCATGAAGATCGCCGTCATCTCCGATATCCATGGCAACCGCCTGGCCTTCGAGGCTGTGGAGGCCGACATCGCGCAGCGTGGCGTCGATGCCATCCTCAATCTCGGTGACCTGGTGAGCGGCCCGCTTGACCCGGTGGGTACGATCGACCTCCTCATGGAGCGGACCTTCCCGACCATTTCCGGCAACCACGACCGCTACCTCCTCGAGCGTCCGCCTGCGCAACTCGACATCGTCGACACTTTCGTCGCCTCCCGGCTCACCCGTCAGCATTTCGAGTACCTGCGCAGCTTGCCGGCCACCCGCGACATCGAGGGCGAGGTCTATATGTGCCACGGCACGCCGACCTCCGACGTCGAACCGTGGCTAGACAATTGGCGCAACGGCCGCGATGCCGTGTTGCCTGACGAGGCCTCCGTTGCCGCCAAGGCCGACGGGATCGACTTTCCGGTGCTGTTGTGTGGGCACACGCACATCT
>JAEYTN010000390.1 GCA_023433985.1 Pseudomonadota bacterium
GTCCTTCTTCGCGGACTACCGCTGAGGCAAAGCCTCGCCGGCGCCGCCCTGCCTCTCGACGACCCCGATGGAGTCCGCTCCACCGGGCGCTTCCGCACGTCTGCACTTATGTTCTATTCTGGTCCCACCATTTCGGGGGAATGCGCCATGACCAACCTGCTCACACTCACCAATGCCTACCCGGTGCTCAGCCTCGCCCCCGGCGAGCGGCTGATCGAGGCGGGGGAAGCGCGCGGCGAAATGTTCGTGCTCGTGCACGGCCACCTCAAGGTCGAGCGCGACGGGGTGGAGATCGCCCGGCTGATCGAGCCCGGCACCCTGGTGGGCGAAATGAGCGTGCTGCTCGGCACCGATCACTCCGCCAATGTCACGGCGCTCACCGACGTGGAGGTGCGCCACATCGAGGATGGCTGGCGCTGGCTCGAATCGAGCCCCATCGCGGCGCTCCACATCGCCACCCTCGCCTGCCAGCGGCTCGATGCGACCAGCCGCATGCTGGTGGAGCTGCGCAAGGAGGGCCGCGAGCACAGCTTCCTCGAGCGCCTGTTCGGCGCCGTCACCGGGGCCGACACCCGCAACTGAGGGCATCTGGCCCGCATTGGCCCTGGCAGGCATTCAGCCCCCGTTCAGCCGCATCCCGCTCACCTCCGGCGCATGATCCAAGCCATGTCCAGCCTCGCCGCCCTCGCCGTTTCCCTGCCGCTCGAAACCCTCGCGCCGGGCACCCCGCTCACCACCGAGGGCACGAGCTCGGGCCATCTCTACATCCTCGAAAAGGGCACGCTCACCGTTCGCCGCGAGGGCGTCACGCTCGCGACCATCGACGAGCCGGGCTCGGTGATCGGCGAGATGGCGGTGCTGCTCGGCATCCCGCATTCGGCAACCGTCATCGCCCAGAGCGAGGCGAGGGTGCGGGTCGTGCCCGATGCGCTCGACGCCTTGTCGCAGAACGCCGAGTTCGCCCTCCACCTCGCCACCGTCGCCTGCGCCCGGCTCAACGCCACCTCGGCGCTCCTGGTCGAGCTCTAGTCCGAGGCGGCCGGCAAGGCGCGCGAACAGGCGCTGATGAGCCGCATCCTCATGGCCCTCGCCGCCACGCCCAAGGGCGCGCCCGCCCGCGCCGGCTGGATCGACCACGAGTAGCAAAGCCCGCCCCGCGGCTAACTGAATCTTCACGCCGGCACGCGAAAACTGCATCCGGGGACGGAACCAGTCCCGGTTCGGTTTTCGGGGCACAGAATGCGCCTTATCGTCGGCATCGTAATCATCCTCGTCTGCGTCATCGGCGGCTATGCCATGATGGGGGGACACCTGGCGGTGCTGGTGCAGCCGTTCGAGGCGCTGATCATCCTGGGCGCCGCCACCGGCGCCTTCGTCATCGGCAATACCGGCCCGGTGCTGAAGCAGACCCTGAGCATCTTCGGCACTCTGTTCCGCGGCCCCCGCTACAACAAGGCGGCCTATGTGGAGCTGCTGGGCCTG
This sequence comes from Pseudomonadota bacterium, assembly GCA_023433985.1. GTDB lineage: Bacteria > Pseudomonadota > Alphaproteobacteria > Rhizobiales > Devosiaceae > Devosia_A. Next base: position 1,483 of record JAEYTN010000390.1, read on the forward strand.
CAGTTCACCATCTTCAAGCTGGTGCAATCCAAGGGCGTGCTGGCGCTAGAGCAGCATATCGAGAACCCCGCCGAATCCCCGCTGTTCCAGCGCTTCCCCACCTTCGCGGCCAACCATCACGCGGTGGAGTTCATGTGCGACTACCTGCGCATGGTGACGCTCGGCACCCGCGTGCCGCACGAGATGGAATCGCTGATGGACGAGGAGCTCGAGACGCACCACCAGGAGAACGAGCGGGTGGTGAACGCGGTGCAGTCGCTCGCCGACGGCACCCCGGCGCTCGGCATCGTCGCGGCGGTGCTCGGCGTCATCCACACCATGGGCGCCATTTCCGAGCCGCCCGAGGTGCTCGGACACATGATCGGCGGCGCGCTGGTGGGCACGTTCCTCGGCGTGTTCGTCGCCTACGGCTTTTTCGGCCCATTCGCCCAGGCGCTGCGCTCGATCTACGAAGCGGAGTCGAAATACTACCTGTCGATGAAGGTCGGGCTGCTCGCCCACATTTCCGGCTATGCCCCCTCCATCGCCATCGAGTTCGCCCGCAAGGCGTTGATGAGCGAAGTGCGTCCCAGCTTCGCCGAGATCGACGAGGCGACCGCCAACCTGCCGGCGAGCTGAGGGCCGGGTAGATGGCGAGCAACGAACAGCCCTTCATCATCAAGCGGGTCAAGCGGGCCGCGCACGCCCATCACGGCGGCGCGTGGAAGATCGCCTATGCCGACTTCGTGACGGCCATGATGGCGTTTTTTCTGCTGCTGTGGCTCATCTCGATGACCACGCCCGAGCAGAAGAAGGGCCTCGCCGACTATTTCGCGCCGCCGGCGGTGTCGGAATCGAACTCGGGTGCCGGCGGCGTCATGGGCGGCATCGCCTTCACCGAGCAGGGCGCCAAGATCGCCGCCGATTCCAAGAAGGACGCGCTGACCGCGCCCGAAAGCAACGAGGCCGGCCCGCAGCTCGAGGCCAGGGGCGGGCTCAACGAGAAGGGCGGCGACGACCACGACGCGGTGCGCGCCAGCCAGGTCAACCTGCAGTCGACCTACAACCAGGAATTCCACGCCGCCGCCGCCTCCATCCGCACTGCCTGGCAGTCGAACCCGGACATCACCGAGATCGCCGACAACCTCAAGGTCGAGGAGACCGAGGACGGGCTCAACATCCAGCTGCTCGACCATGACGGCCGCCCGATGTTCCCCGAAGGCTCGAAATACCCGTTCGAGGCGACCCGGCAGGCCATCGCCGCCATCGCGCCGATCCTGCAGAAGCTCTCGAGCCAGGTGCGGATCTCCGGGCACACGGCGGCGGGCGCCATCTACCCCAACCCGCGCTACGGCGCCTGGGAGCTGTCGACCGACCGGGCCAATGTGGTGCGCTCCATCCTCGGCGAATTCGGCCTCTCCGACGACCATGTCGCCTCGGTCACCGGCCGCGCCGCCTCCGCGCCGCTCTTCCCCAACGATCCCTATCTCGCGGGCAACGAACGGGTGGAAGTCACGGTGCTCTACAAGGCCCCGCCG
>JAEYTN010000415.1 GCA_023433985.1 Pseudomonadota bacterium
GGCGCAACCCTAGTGGTAATTCTTGCCCACTATGCGCCCGGATTCTGTAAAATGCGAGGCGAAGCCGTCGGTTCCGGCACATGGTTAACGGGTCGTTAACCTCTACTGGGCAGGATTTGCCCAGTTAAGAGATTCCGGGCCCGAGGGCCACCCCGCCCATGAAGCTTCCGCTCCTTAGCGCGCTCACCGAAAAGATGAAGTGGCACCAGGCTCGCCAGGGCCTGCTGGCCGAAAACGTCGCCAATGCCGAGACCCCGGGCTACCAGGGCCGCGACCTCAAGGCGTTCGGCTTCGAGCAGCACATGCGGAGCCTGTCGACCGCAAAGATCGAGACCGCCACCACCCAGGCCGGACATATCTCGGTTCAGGGCACCGGAGCCGACGGCTTCGGCGCGCGCCGCATGAACAGCTTCGAGGTCACGCCCGAGGGCAACGGTGTCACCCTCGAGGACGAGATGATGAAGGTCGCATCCAACCAGCTCGACTACCAGGCCATCACCGCCGTCTACACGCGCTCGATGCGCCTTCTCAAATCCGCTCTCGGCAAGCGGGCGTAACAGGGCAGGGCCATGAACGACTTTCTCTCCTCGCTGAAGATCGCCGCCACCGGGCTCCACGCTCAGACGGCGCGCATGCGCATCATCGCCGAGAACCTCGCGAACGCGGATTCCGCCGGCAAGACGCCCGAAGAAGATCCCTACCGGCGCAAGATCCCGACCTTCAAGGCGGTGATGGACCGGGAAATCGGCGGCGAAACCGTCGAGATCGGCCGCATCGCCTACGACCAGTCCGATTTCACCACCCGCTACGAGCCCGGCCACCCGGCCGCCGACGCCACCGGCTACGTGCGCTACCCCAACGTCAACTCCCTGATCGAGACGATGGACATGCGCCAGGCCCAGCGCAGCTACGAAGCCAACCTCAACGTCGTCACGGTCACGCGCCAGATGCTCGGCGCCACCCTCGACGTCCTGAAGGGATAACTGATCGATGGCACTTCCGGTTAACGCCGCGACTACTGCCTACGCCAACGTCGCCAAGCTCCTCAACAACCAGGCCTCGAAGCCGCAGCTCAACCAGGTCGCCGATGCGGGGCAGGGCGATTTCGCCAAGCTCCTCGGCGATGCAGTGCAGGGCGTCGTCGACAGCGGTAAGGTGGCCGATACCAAGGCGATGGAGCTGGTCAACGGCAAGGGCGACATGATCGACGTGGTCACCGCCATCAGCCAGACCGAGCTCGCCATGGACACCATGGTGGCCGTCCGCGATCGTGTGATCTCGGCATATGAGGAAATCATGCGCATGCCGATCTGATCGGCCCCCGACTCGCGCTAGGAGCGTTCTCAGGAAGAGGTTGGAGACTTTTCCGGTTCGAGGGCGCGACAACAGAGAGCTTACCAACTCCATGACAGGCGCCGCCGTACTTGATCTCGCCCGCGAGGGCATCTGGGTGATGATCCTCATCGGTGCGCCCATGATGATCGCGGGCCTCGTCGTGGGCGTGGTGATCGCACTCTTCCAGGCGCTGACCCAGATCCAGGAAATGACCCTGGTCTTCGTGCCCAAGATCCTGGCCATCTTCGTCGTCATGCTGCTCTCGCTGCCCTTCATGGGTGCGATGCTCGGCACCTACATGACCAAGCTCGTCGACATGATCGTCATCGGCGGCTGACGGTGATCTCGCTCAACTGGCTCCCGGCCACCGCCTTCCTCTTCATCCTCATCTTCGCCCGCGTCGGCTCGATCCTGATGCTGATCCCCGCGCTCGGCGAAACGGCGATCCCGGCCCGCATGCGCCTGACCTTCGCCCTCGCGCTGTCGCTGGTGCTCTACCCGATCGTCACGCCCCAGTTACCGCCGCTCCCGCCCGGCATCTGGGAGCTGGTGGCGCTGGTCCTGCACGAGATCGCCATCGGCCTCATCATCGGCGCCATCGCCCGTCTAGCCGTCAGCGGCACGCAGGTCGCCGGTTCCATCATCGCCTCCTCCTCCGGCCTCTCTGTCGCCGTCGCGGCCGACCCGGTGAACGGCGGCGTGCAGGGCGCGCTCATCGGCGCCTTCCTCTCCATGCTCGGCATCGCCCTCATCTTTGCGACCGACCTCCATCACGTCGCCATCTCGGCCATCCACGACAGCTACATGATCTTCAAGGTCACCGACCCGCTGATGTTCGGCGACGCCGCCAACACGATCGTCGAGTCGGTAGCCGGCGCCTTTGTCGTCGGCGTTCAGATGTCGGCCCCCTTCATCGTCTTCGGCCTCGTCTTCAACCTCGGCATGGGCATCCTCAGCCGCCTGATGCCCCAGTTGCAGGTCTTCTTCCTCGCCATGCCGGCCACGGTGGGCGTCGGCCTCATCCTCATGGCGCTGCTGCTCAGCATGATGACCGGCCTTTACCTCATGCACTATGAGGGTGTGCTGGCCATGTTGCGGGGTGTCGCGTGAGCGACGAGGCCCCGGAACAGAGCAGCAAGACCGAAGACCCCTCGGAAAAAAAGCTCCGCGACGCCCACGAGAAGGGCGATGTCGTCAAGTCGCAGGAGGTCAACAACTGGTTCATCCTCGGCGGCTCCGCGCTGGTCTTCGGCATGCTCGCCGCGCCCACCGCGCAGGGCCTGTTCGGCACCTTCCGCACCCTCCTCGACAACGCCGAGAAATATGAGGTCGGCTCCCAGGCCCTGAGCCAGTTCTGGAACAACCTCACCGGCTCCATCCTGCTCGTCGCGTTGATCCCTTCGATCGCGCTGGCCGGCTTCGCCATCGCAGCCAACCTGGTCCAGCACGCGCCGCTCATCTCCACCCAGCCGATCACCCCCAAGCTTTCGAAGATCAACCCGCTCGAAGGCGCCAAGCGCCTCTTCTCGCAGGAAGCGCTGGTCAACTTCCTCAAGGGCCTGATCAAGCTCGCCGTCGTGTCGGCCGTGCTCTGGTTCGTCCTCGCGCCCGAGATGGACAGCCTCGAGAACATGATCACGCTCGAGCCGGGTATGATCCTCGCCGAGTTCATGGACATGGCCATGAAGATTTTCGGCGCGGTGCTCGCCATCGTCACCATCATCGCCATCGCCGACTACATCTACCAGCGCAACCGCTGGTGGAACCGCCTCAAGATGACGGTCCAGGAAACCCGCGACGAGTACAAGCAGCAGGAAGGCGACCCCAAGGTCAAAGGCCGCATCCGCCAGATCCGCATGGAGCGGAGCCGCAAGCGCATGATGGCCGCTGTCCCGCAGGCCACGGTCGTCATCACCAACCCCACCCACTTCGCCGTGGCGTTGAAGTACGACCGCGACATGGCTGCCCCGCAATGCGTTGCCAAGGGCGCCGACGCGATCGCCTTCCGCATCCGCGAGCTGGCAAAGGAACACGACGTCCCCATCGTCGAAAACCCGCCGCTCGCCCGCGCCCTCCACAAGAGCGTCGACATCGACCAGACCATCCCCACCGAGCACTTCAAGGCAGTCGCCGAAGTCATCGGCTTCGTCATGCGCCTCAAGCGCAAGTCGGGCTGGAAGGCAGGGTAGGGGCGCTTCACTCGCCCATCAACCCGAGGCGGGCGGCGCCGGTGGGCCTGCGCACGTCCGTTGCCACCCCCCAGGCGCCACTGCTAAACGCTGCCCCCGCAACCCGGAGCCGCCATGCCCATCTTCCTCTCGAACGGCATCGCCATCGCCTACGAAACCCACGGCGAGGGCCAGCCGATCCTGCTGATCCACGGCTTCGGCTCTTCCGGCAAGGTCAATTGGATCGATACCGGCTGGGTCCAAACTCTCACCGAGGTCGGCTACCAGGCCATCACCTTCGACAACCGCGGCCACGGCGCCTCGCGAAAGCTCTACGACACCCAGCTCTACTTCGCCCACGACATGGCCGAGGACGCGCTCCACCTCCTCGATCGTCTCGGCATCGAGCGCTGCCCTGTCATCGGCTATTCCATGGGCGCCCGCATCGCCGCCTATCTCTGCCTTAACCACCCCGACCGCGTGACCGCGGCGGTCTTCGGCGGCATGGGCCGCAACCTCGTCACCGGGCTCGAGGATTCCGAAGAGATCATCTCCGCGCTCACCGCCGACTCGCTGGATCAGGTCACCGGCCGCACTGGCCGCCAGTTCCGCATCTTTGCCGATTACAACAAGGCCGACCGTGCCGCACTCGCCGCCTGCATGGTAAATTCGCGCGAGCCGATGGCTGAGGCCGATGTCCGAAGCATCGCCACTCCCATCCTCGTCGCCGTCGGCGAAACCGACGACATGGCCGGCTCCGCCGAGGGCCTGTCGCAACTCCTTCCCCACGCCGAGGCTTTCACCATCCCGCGCCGCGATCACATGCGCGCTACCGGCGATCCCGCCTTCAAGCGCGCCGCCCTTGATTTTCTCTCTCGCCACCCCCGCTGAGTAACCATTCAGCCGCACTTACCACCCGGCGAACCTTTTTGTGCGCTATGGGTTGGTTTCGGAGCATCACTTGTCTTATATCGGCATCCGCCGATGGAGAGCCTGTCTATGAGCACGATCAGCCGAACCGCCGAAGTCGCCACCATCGATCCGGTGTGGGATGCGGTGACCTCGGGTGCCCGTCACGTGGCGCAGTCCGAGCCGTCGCTGGCCAACCTCGTCTATTCGAGCGTGCTCAACCACGACAGTTTCGAGTCGGCGCTGGCTCACCGCCTTGCCGAGCGCCTCGGCCACCCGGACGTCTCGGCGGACCTCGTCCGCCAGGCGTTTCACGATGCCCTCGAGCTTCGTCCCGAGATCGGTCTTGAAGCCCGCGCCGACCTCGCCGCCACGCTCGAGCGCGATCCCGCGCTGCACAAGGCGGTCGACGGCTTCCTTTACTTCAAGGGCTACCACGCCATCCAGACGCACCGCTTCACCCATGCACTCTGGATGAACGGCCGCAAGGATTTCGCGCTCTACCTGCAGAGCCGCTCCTCCGCCGTATTCCAGGTCGACATCAACCCCGCCGCCCGCATCGGCAAGGGCATCATGCTCGACCACGCCACCGGCTTCGTCGTCGGTGAGACCGCCACCATCGGCGACAACGTCTCGATCCTCCAGGGCGTCACTCTGGGCGGTACCGGCAAGTCCGAGGAAGACCGCCATCCCAAGATCGGAAACGGCGTGCTCATCGGCGCCCACGCCGTCGTGCTCGGCAATATCCGCGTCGGCGATTGCGCCCGCATCGGCGCCGGTTCGGTGGTGGTGAAGGAAGTACCGCCGCGCGTCACCGTCGCCGGCGTTCCCGCCCGCATCATCGGCGAGGCCGGTGCCCCGCATCCCTCCTCGGTGATGGATCAGGTTGCCGCCGTCGACATGACCGGCTGACTCGCGGCGAAAGCGCCGACAAGCCCGATTTCCGCCATCTGCCCGTGAAAAAGGCCGCCCGACACTTGCCCGGCGACCCATTCCGCCTATTGTGGCGCACCCAACTCCCAGCCCTTAGGAGCTCGAATTGAACCACCCCGAAATCATCAAGCTCCAGAAGTTCCTGCAGCAGAAATTCAGCAACCGCAACATCGACGTCCGCCCGCGCAACAAGCAGAACGACAGCGTAGAAGTATATCTCGGCGAAGAATTTCTCGGTCTCATCTACGTCGACGACGAAGACGGCGACCGCTCCTACAACTTCCAGATGGCCATCCTCGACGTCGACCTCGACGAAATCCACTGACGTCTTGATCCTCCCCCGCGTGGCGGGGGAGGGGACCACCTGAAGGGGGTGGAGGAACGTCCGCCGTACGGCCGATAGCCCGAGGCCTAAAGCGCCCCGATCTGCCGCAGCCGCTTGCCCATCTCCCCATCGAACGCCCGCCACCGCGCGAGCGCCGTCTCCGGAAACGAGTAAACCGCCGCGATCCCCGGCCCGAGATACACCGTCCTGAGGCACTGCCCTTCGCTCGCCGTCGCCACCGCCTTCGAGCATTTCGCAACGAACGGATCGGCAGCCAGCGCGTCGTACCACACGACCTCGCCCTCGTAGCCGTCGCCGGCTCGCAGCGGCTTCCCCACGAGCCCGATCGGCCCGCCCGAAAGCTGGCCTTCCGCGAACTGGTGCAGGTACACCCCGTCGAGCAGCGCCGCACTCGGCCGCACCCGGCTCCGCGGCAGCAGCGTCACGTCCAGCGTCTTCGCCGTTCCCTCAGCTCCAAGCGGCAGCTCGAGCCGCAGGTCGATCTGCTTCGCAAACCCCA
>JAEYTN010000330.1 GCA_023433985.1 Pseudomonadota bacterium
CACGTCGCGTATGAACGAAATCCGCCCGCCGGTCCGTTCGGCACGGCAAGTCGGCCTGATTTTGGACCGCCCGCCATTGCCGCTTTTCCCCGGGGCCCCTTGCTTTATGGTGCTGCGCGGAGACACGAGGAGAAGCGAGGATGAGCATGGCGACGCAGCTGCCAACCCGGGCGTTCGGGCAGACGGGCATGGAGATCACGCGGCTGGGAATCGGCGCCTGGGCCATGGGCGGTAACATGTGGGGGCCGCAGGACGATGCCGAATCAGTGCGGGCGATCGAGCATGCGGTAGCGCTGGGGATCAACTGGATCGACACGGCGGCGGTCTACGGCAACGGCCACTCCGAGGAGGTGATCGGGCAGGCGCTGCGCCGCATGCCGGCGGACCGGCGGCCGCTGGTGTTCACCAAGGGCGGCATCGTGCGCGACAAGGAGGGCAAGAACCCGCGCCGGATCGGCGAGCGCAGTCATCTGCGCGGCGAACTCGAGGGATCGCTGCGGCGGCTCGGGCTGGAGACGATCGACCTCTACCAGCTGCACTGGCCTTCGGACGACGTGCCGCTCGAGGAATACTGGGCCAACATGCTGGAGCTGAAGCGCGAGGGGAAGGTCCGGCACGTCGGGCTTTCCAACCACGACGTGGGCCAGCTCGAGCGCGCCGAGGCGATGGGGCATGTGGAGACGCTGCAGCCGCCCTTCTCGATGATCCGCCGCGACACGGCGGCCGAAATCCTGCCCTGGTGCGCGGCGCATGGCACGGGCGTGATCTGCTACAGCCCCATGCAGGCGGGCCTCCTGACCGGCAGCTTTACCCGCGAGCGGGCGGCGGGGCTCGACGAGAACGACTGGCGGCGGGGGAGCCCCGAGTTCCAGGGCGAGCGGCTGGAGCGGAACCTCGCGCTCGCCGACCGGCTGCGGCCGATCGCGGAGCGGCGGAGCGTGTCGATGGGGACGCTGGCGCTCGCCTGGGTGCTGGCCTGGCCGGGACTGACCGCCGCGATCGTCGGGGCGCGCTCGCCGGCGCAGGTGGATGGCTGGATCGACGCGGCGCGGTTCGAGCTGTCGGCCGACGACATGGCGGAGATCGCCGGGGCGATCGAGGCGACGGGGGCGGGGCAGGGGCCCGTGCGGCCCTGAGCTGTCGAAAATCGGGGGTGCCGTTCGACTGGAGAGGCAACCCAACCGAGGAGACTTCCGATGACCGAGTACCTGGTGGCCATTCACCTGCCGGATGATTTCGACTACGCGGCGCCCAACCCGGCGGCGGAGGACATTTCGGCGCTGAACCGCGAGATGGTGGCGGCGGGCGTGCGGAAATTCGTCGGCGGTCTGGCGCCGGTGAGGACGGCGAAGTCGTTGCGGGTGCGGGCCGACGGGCGGCAGCTGGTGACCGACGGGCCGTATCTCGAAACCAAGGAGCATGTCGGCGGTTTCTGGGTGCTGGAATGCGCCAGCATGGACGAGGCGATGGAATGGGGGCGCAAGGCCGCGGTGGCGTGCCGGGCGCCGGTGGAAGTGCGGGCGTTCAACCCGCCGTTCTGAGGAGGCGGGCATGGACGAGGTGACGGGCGGGTGCCTCTGCGGTGATGTGCGGCTGGTGGCGCGCGGCGAGCCCTATCGCGTGGGCATCTGCCACTGCATGGACTGCCGCAAGCACCATGGGGCGGTGTTCGGCGCGTGGGCGATATTCCCCGAAGACGCGGTGACGGTGACCGGCGAGACGCGGGAATTTCGCGGCCGGCACTTCTGCCCGCGCTGCGGCTCGTCTGTGTTTTCGCGCAGCGGGGACGAAATCGAGGTGGCGCTGGGGGCGCTCGATGCGCCGAACCGGTTCACGCCGACCTACGAGCTGTGGACAGTGCGGCGGGAGGGGTGGCTGCCGGCGTTCCACGGGATGCGGCGCTACGCGGGCAACCGGGGCGAGGGGCGAACCGAGGGAGCTTGAGGGCAACCCCCGGCTGTGACACGCTGGCCTCCTTCACCGGGGGGGCAGGTGGACGATGCTGCCAGTGGTCGTGCCGGACGGCGTGGGTGAGCGGTGGGAGATGGAGCCGGGGCGGCCGGCCACCTTCCGGATCCTGTCATCGGCGACCGAGGGTGCTGCCGCCGTGTTCGAGGAGCGGGTGCCGCCCGGGGCGGGGACGCCGCTCCATATCCACCATACGAGCGAAGAGCTGATCCTGGTGCGAAGCGGGGTTTTTCGCTTCCGCATGGGCGAAACGAGCTCCGAAGTGGGGCCGAACGCCTGGGTGTTCGTGCCGCGCGGCCTGGTGCATGGTTGGCGGAACGTGGGGAAGAAAGGGGGCGAACTGAGCTTCGTGTTCACGCCCGCGGCGGGGGCAGTGTGCTTCGAGGAGCTACGACGGCACGGGCGGCCGATACCCGAGATCGACGAGGCGGAGCTGATCGCGACCTTCACCCGCAGCGGGTACGAACTGGTGACGTTCGAGTGGGAGTAGGGGGCGGGTCGCCCCCTGCTCCGGCGCCGTCAGGTGGACTCAGGCCGCTGCCGGGTCGGCGTACTCCGTGCGCTGGGCGGCGAGGGCGCGCTGGAAGGCGGGGCGGGATTCGCCGCGGGCGACGTAGGCGCGGAGGTTGGGGAACTCGGGGAGGAAGTGGGCGCCGGAGGGGCGGCGGAGGACCGAGACCATGATCAGGTCGGCAGCGGTGAACTCGCCTTCGAGCCACTCGCAGTCGCCGAGCGCGGTGCTGAGTTCCGCGAGGCGGTCGCGGATGCGCGCTTCGACCAGCGGCAGGCGGGCTTCGTGCCAGGGCTCCTTGCCCTCGATGAGGATCGAGACCTCGCGCTGCACGACCACCGGCTCGACCGACGAGACGGCGGCGAAGGTCCAGGCGATGGCGCGGGCCCGGGCGTCCGGATCGGCGGGGAGCAGGCCGGCGTGCTGGCCGGCGATGTGGAGGACGATGGCGCTCGATTCGAACAGGATCAGGCCATCCTGCTCGTAGGTGGGGATCTGGCCGAAGGGCTGCCGCGCGCGGTGGGCGGGCTGCTTCAGTTCGGCGAAGCTGACGAGGCGGACGTCGTAGGGCTGGGCGACTTCCTCGAGCGCCCAGCGGACGCGGAAATCGCGGGCATGGCCGTTGCCGCGGTCGGGGGAGGTGGCGAAGGCGGTGACGATCGGGGTCATGACGATGCTCCGTGCGTTTGGTTCGTGAATGGTCGAACCGGCGGAGCGGGATTCGACAGGATGGGTGCTTTTTTGGCCAGGCGGCCCCCTCCACCACGCTTCGCTGCGCTACGCGCGGTCCCCCTCCACCGCCACGCGGGGGAGGATATGTGCGGTCACCCTCGGCGCTCGACGCGGAAGAGCAGGGCGTAGAGGGACCAGCAGAGGAGCGCCCAGGCGCCGCCGATGCACCAGCCGGCGATCACATCGGTGGGGAAGTGGACGCCCATGTAGATGCGCGAGATGCCGATGAGCAGCGCGAGGAAGATGCCGGTGCCCAGCCAGAACACCTTGAGCGGGGTGTTCGTTGCCGATTCCGAGAGCAGGAAGCCGAGCGTCAAGTAGGTGACCGCCGAGAGCGTGGCGTGACCGCTGGGGAAGCTGGCGGTGAAGACGCGCGCCACTGCTTCGACATCGGGGCGCGGGCGGTTGAAGAGGGCCTTGAGCGTGTTGGAGAGGACGGTGCCGCCGACCACCGACACCGCCACGAAGATGGCGGTGCGCGGCTTGCGCTCGAAGAACAGGTGGAGGACGGTCACGACGACCACGAGCCCGAGCACCGAGAAGCTGCCGAGCGCGGTGATGTCGCGCACCGCCTCCTCGAGCCAGAGCGGACCCCAGGGATCGGTGGCGTTGCCGGGCTCGCGGAAGAAGGCGGTGACGGCGTCGTCGAA
>JAEYTN010000521.1 GCA_023433985.1 Pseudomonadota bacterium
GTCTTAGGGGGTTTACTTAGGGTCCTTCCGACTAGACGGCGAGCGAGTGCCGCGCCTTGCCGGCACCGAGGTAGCTGTCGAACGCCGCAGCGATGCTGCGCACGAACGGCCGGCCCTTCTCGGTCACCACGAAGCCTTCGCGGTCGAAATCGACGAGGCCGTCATGGTCCTCCATGGCGACACCCAGCATTTCGGCGGCAACGTCCTCGGCCGGCGGGCCGAAGCGGTGCATCAGCTCGTCGAGCGGCACGGTGAAGTCGCACATCAGCCGCTCGATCACCCAGCGGCGCATGCGGTCCTCGCGGGTGAGCGCAATGCCGCGGGCCGTGGCGAGGCCGTGCTCGCTGACCTGCCGCGTGTACTCGCCGGTCGGTACCTGGTTCTGCACATAGCCCTGCGGTAGCGAGCCGATGGCCGAAGCGCCGAAGCCGATCAACGCCGGGGCGGCGTCGGTGGTGTAGCCCTGGAAGTTGCGGTGCAGCCGGTGTCCGCGCGCCGATTGCGCCAGCGTGTCCGAGGGCAGGGCGAAATGGTCGATGCCGATGGCGTCGTAGCCGGCGGCGCGGATCCATTCGGCCGCCTTCGCCTGCTGCGCGAAGCGCTCGAGCACGCCGGGCAGGGCCGCTTCGGGGATCATGCGCTGGTGCGTCTTCAGCCACGGCACATGCGCGTAGCCGAACAGCGCGAGGCGGTCGGGCTGGAGCGACAGCGTCTGGGTCACCGTGCGCTCCAGCCCCTCGAGCGTCTGGTACGGCAGCCCGTAAAGGACATCGAGGTTGACCGAGGCAACGCCGCGCGCCCGGACCTGCTCGACCACCGCCGCCGTCTGCTCGAAGCTCTGCAGGCGGTTGATGGCGGCCTGCACCCTGGGATCGAAATCCTGCACCCCGATGCTGACGCGGGTGACGCCGACATGGGCGAGGTCGTCGTAGCGCCCCGGCGCCATGTCATTGGGGTCGATCTCGATGGAAAACTCGAACGCCTCCGCCATCGTGAAGCGCTCGCGGACCGCCGAGGCGAGGCGCGCCAGGTCGTCGCGGCGCAGCATCGAGGGCGAGCCGCCACCGAGGTGGAGAGCCGTCACCCGGCCGCGGCCATCGAGCAGCTTCGCCACCGTCTCGATCTCGCGCAGCACCACCGGGACGTAGGCGGCGATGGGGTCGTAGCGCAGCACCTGCTTGGTGTGGCAGCCGCAGAACCAGCACAGCCGGTCGCAGAACGGCACGTGGATGTAGAGCGAAAGCGCCGTATCGCGGGGAATGGCGCGGAGCCACTCGGCATAGGTGACGCGGTCGATACCGGGGTGGAAATGCGGCGCCGTCGGGTAACTGGTGTAGCGCGGCACGGGTTTCGAGTAACGGCGAACGAGGTCGTCGAACACGGGGGAGCTCCTTTGATATGGCCCCATGGTGCGGCCTATCGCCGGGCGCTGCCTTGATGCGGGTCAAATGCCGGCCGGTCCGCATCCTCGTCGAGGATGCGCTGGCTGGCACCCTCGAGGTCTTCGTACTGGCCCGAGCGGAGCGTCCACATGAAGGTGACGAGCGCGAGCAGGCCGAGCCCGATGGCGGCTGGAATGAGGATAAAGAGGCCGCTCATGCGTGGGCTTCCTGCAGACGTCTTGCGCGCGTAGGCCACGAAGGTTTGCCGATGCGGAGGCGCATGGCGTTGGCGACCACGATCAGCGACGACGAACTCATGGCGACCGCGGCGATGAGTGGCGTCACGTGGCCCGAGATGGCGAGGGGCACGGCGACGGCGTTGTAGCCGATCGCCAGCACCAGGTTCTGGTTGACGATCTGCGCTGCACGCCGCGCCGTGCCGATCACCAGCGGCACGGCCCCCAGTGCGCCGCCGGTGAAGACGAAATCCGCCGCGCTGCGCCCGATATCGGCGGCCGAAGAGGGGGCCATCGAGACATAGGCGGCCCGCATCGCCGGGGCATCGTTGATGCCGTCGCCGACCATCATGGTGCGGCCGCGCTCGACCTGGGCGACCTTGTCCTCGGGCAGGAGGCGGGCGCGGGCATCGGTGATGCCGACCCTCCTCGCGACCGCGGCGACCGGCTGCGGGGCATCGCCCGAGAGCAGGCGCACCGGCAGGCCGAGGGCGGCGAGCTCGCCCACCGTCGCGGCGGCATCGGGGCGCACTTCGTCCTCGAAGCGGAACGTAGCCTTAGCCACCCCGTCGCGGCTGAGCCACACGCTCGTGCCGGCCTCGGCATCGGCATCGCCCAGGCCGCACCAGGTGCGGCTGCCGAGACGCCATTCGGCGCCGTCCACGATCGCGGCGACGCCCTGTCCGGGCACCTCGCGCACATCCCGAACCTCGACGTCTCCCGGCCGCAGGCTGCGGGTGAGCGCCTGCGACAGCGGATGCGTGCTGGCGGCGGCGAGGGCGTGGGCCACGGCGCCCGCCACTTCGCCTTCGACGTGGTGCTCGACGAGCCGCGGCTGCCCGACGGTCAGCGTGCCGGTCTTGTCGAAGGCGACGCTGTCAGCCTCGGCGGCGCGTTCGAGCGCCGCGCCGTCCTTCATCAGCACGCCGCCCTCGAACAGCCTGCCGGCGGCGACGACATGGACGATGGGCACCGCCAGCGCCAGGGCGCAGGGGCAGGTGATGATCAGCACGGCCACCGCGTTGAGCAGCGCCGCGTGCCAGTCGCCGGTGAAGAGGCCCCAGCCGAGGAAGGTGGTGATGGCAATGGTGTGGACGGTCGGCGCATAGACCGAGGCGGCGCGGTCGGCGATGCGCCGGCGCTTCGTCCTGGCGCCTTCGGCCGCCTCCATCAGTGTCACCATGCGGGCGAGCAGCGAATCCTCGCTGCGCTTCAGCGCCTCGAGCCGGACGAGGCCGCCCAGCGTGTTGGCGACGGCCATGACCTCGACGCCGGCCGGCACCGGTTGCGGAGCCGACTCGCCGTTGACGATCGAGGTGTCG
>JAEYTN010000003.1 GCA_023433985.1 Pseudomonadota bacterium
CCTGCATGCCGAAGACTCCGCCGGCCCCGACGGTGATGCCCGCGCCGAAGCCGTCGCTGGTCGCCGGCTACGGCCCCTTGCCCGACGAGCAGTTCCCCGTGCCGGCGGCGCGCATGGATCTCGTCGATCCGATCTACCAGCGCCGGCTTGTCGACGATCCCACCGGCGAACGTCCCGGCACGGTCGTCGTCGATACGCCCCAGCGTTTCCTCTATTGGGTGATGCGCGACGGCCGGGCCATGCGCTACGGCGTCGGCATCGGCCGCGACGGCTTCACCTGGTCGGGCCGGGGCGTCATCCAGTACAAGCGCGAATGGCCAACCTGGACGCCGCCGGCCGAGATGATCGCGCGTCAGCCCGAGCTGGAGCCTTATCGCCACGGCATGCCGCCCAGCATCGACAACCCGCTGGGGGCGAGGGCGCTCTATATCTTCAAGGATGGGCGCGACACGATCTACCGGCTGCACGGCGCCACCGACGAGCGCACCATCGGCAAGGCGATCTCGTCAGGCTGCGTGCGGCTGCTCAACCAGGACGTGATCGACCTCTACAACCGCGTGCCGTCGGGCTCGCCCATCCTCGTCGCCTGAGCCTGCATCCAAAGCCCCGTTCCTCCGTTGACCAACGCACACGGAGGAACGGATGCGCAGGATTTTCATAGGCTTCGCCGCGGCAGGGTTGATGGTGGCAGGCGCTGCCATCGGGCAGCAGGCCAACGGCCCCGCCGAGGGCACGCAGGACGTGGCGCCCGCCGGCGGGCTCAGCACGCAGCCGGGCATCACCACCGAGCCGACGCTCTGCCCCGACGGCAGCAAGCCGACGCTGAAGGAAGGCGAGGCGACGGGGCCGACGGAGCCCGGAGCCAAGCTGCACTACCTCTGCCCCGACGGCAGCGAGATCACGATGGGCGGTGGCGCCGACCCCGGCGAGACCCCGACCAACATCGAAACGCCGACGATGAAGTAGCTAGCCGCGCAGGGCGTGCGCCAGCGAGTTCTGTACGTAGGCCATCGGCTCCGACCAGGCCGGGTCGTTCCAGCGGCGCGACTGTTCGTCCTCGCTCACATCCTCGATGTGCTGCTGCAACCACCAGATGTTGCCGAGCGGGTCGCGGATGCGGGCCACCCGGTCGCCGAAGGCCAGTAGGGTCGGCTTCGTCACTTCCACGCCCCCGGCCTGGATGGCGCGGGCGAAGCCCACCCGGGCATCCGGGACGTAGAGCCGGATATAGGCCGGCTGCGGCGGCACGCCTTCGGGCGCATCGAACGCCATGATCACCGCGTCGCCGATGCGCATCTCGGCGTGGATGACGGCGCCGTCCGGTCCCGTCATGCGGCCCAGCGGGGTGCCGCCGAAGGCCTCGGCCAGGAATTTCAGCAGCGCATCGGTGTCGGACGAAATGATCCACGGCGTCACGGTGGTATAGCCGGCAGGAATCGTGCTGTGCATCGTGCTGGTCATGCGAACTCCTCTCGCTCATGCGGTCGAAGATTAGACGAGCCTGCCGTCAGAACGCGTCAGCATGAGGACGGTGGCAAATTCGCCTTGCAATCGCCACCTCGACCGTGAACAAAGCGGGTACTCATGCTGGATCATCCCGAACAGCTGGCCGAGGATGCCCTGACGGGCGTCGTGGCGGTCATGGTGAGCGTGTCGGTCGAGGGACCGTACTCGTACCGGGTGCCCTATGGGATGAGCGTCCGGCGCGGCTCCATCGTCGCGGTGCCGCTGGTGGGGCGGCTGACGCTGGGCGTCGTCTGGGGGCTACCCAAGGACAATTTCGCCCACAACCGGCTCAAGGACATCGCCCACCTCTACGATACGCCGCCGCTCTCGGAAGAGCTGCTGAAAACCGTGGACTGGGTGAGCCGCTACACGCTTGCCGCGCCCGGGCTGGTGCTGCGCTCGGTGCTGCGCTCCACCGAGGCGCTGGAGCCAGAGCGGACGATCACCGCCTTCCGCGCTACCGGCGCCGAGCCCGACAAGATGACGTCGGCGCGGGCCAAGGTGCTCGACGTGTTGATGGATGGCGAGGCCTGGGCCAAGTCCGCTCTCGCGGCCACGGCCGGTGTCTCATCGTCGGTGATCGACGGGCTCGAGCGGAGCGGAGCGATCCAGCGGGTCGAGACACTGCCGCCGCCGGTGGCGCTCAGGCCCAACGCCGACGCGGCGGTGCCGACCTTTTCCGCCGACCAGGCGGCGGCGCTGGCCGAGCTGCGCAGCCTCCCGGTCGACAAGTTCGGCGTGGCGCTGCTCGACGGGGTGACCGGGGCCGGCAAGACCGAGGTGTTCTTCGAGGCGGTGGCCGATACCCTCAGGGCGGGCCGGCAGGCGCTGGTGCTGCTGCCCGAAATCGCGCTCACCTCGAGCTTCGTGGCGCGTTTCACCCGGCGCTTCGGCACCAGGCCGGGCGAATGGCACTCGGACATGTCGCCGCCGATGCGGACGCGCACCTGGCGCGCGGTGCTCAACGGCGACGTGCGGGTGGTGCTGGGCGCGCGCTCGGCGCTGTTCCTGCCATTCCGCGAACTCGGGCTCGTCGTGCTCGACGAGGAGCATGACGGGGCGTTTAAGCAGTCCGACGGGGTGAACTACCACGCGCGCGATATGGCGGTGGTGCGGGCGAAGTTCGCCGAGGCGCGGGTGATCCTGTCGTCGGCGACGCCGTCGGTCGAAAGCCGCAACAACGCCAATTCCGGGCGCTACCGGCACATCCGCCTCACGTCGCGCTTCGCCGCGGCGGCGCTGCCGGAGATCGCGCCCATCGACATGCGCGAGGAGCCGCCCGAGAAGGGCCAGTGGATCGCGCCGCAGCTCGCCCGTGAAATCTTCGCCACCCTCGATCGCGGCGAGCAGGCGCTGCTGTTTCTCAACCGTCGGGGCTATGCGCCGCTGACGCTGTGCAAATCGTGCGGCCACCAGTACCAGTGCCCCGACTGCTCCGCCTGGCTGGTGGAGCATCGCTTCCGCGGCGTGCTGATGTGCCACCATTGCGGCCACGAGGTGCGGACGCCGAAGACCTGCACCGCCTGCGGCACGGAGGATTCGCTGGTGCCGATCGGGCCGGGCATCGAGCGGGTGGCCGAGGAGGCGGCGGAGCGGTTCCCGAATGCACGCACCGTGATCCTGAGCTCGGACATGGGTTCGAACCTGCAGCTCAAGGAGAAGTTCGAGGGCATCCAGCGCGGCGAGTACGACCTGGTCATCGGCACGCAGCTGGTGGCCAAGGGCCACCATTTCGAGAAGCTGACCCTGGTGGGCGTGCTCGACGCGGACCTCGGCCTCGACAAGGGCGACCCGCGGGCCGCCGAGCGGACGTTCCAGATTCTCACCCAGGTGACGGGTCGCGCCGGCCGCGCCGGACGGGCGGGCAAGGCGTTCCTCCAGACCTACCACCCGAGCCACGCGGTGATGCAGGCGATGATCAAGGGCGACCGCGAGGCCTTCTATGCCCACGAGTTGCTGGCGCGCGAGGCCGGCGGCCTGCCGCCCTTCGGGCGCCTCGCGGCGCTGATCGTGTCGGCCAACGAGCACGATCCGGCCTTCGCGTTCGCCAGGCAACTGCTCTCCGCCGCGCCGATGGCCGAGGGCCTGAAGCTGTTCGGCCCCGCCGACGCGCCGATCTCGATGATCCGTGGTCGTCACCGGGTGCGCCTG
>JAEYTN010000026.1 GCA_023433985.1 Pseudomonadota bacterium
CGGCTACATCTTCGTGACGGCCGAGTACAACCACACGGTGCCGCCGGTGCTGAGCAACGCGCTCACCTACATCAATGCCGAGATGGAAAAGAAGCCGGCGGCGTTCGTGGCCTACGGCACAGCGGGCGGCGCGCGGGCAGTGGAGCACCTGAGGGCGATGGTGGTGGAGATGTCGGCGGTGCCGACGCGCTTTGCCGTGCACATCAACATGGAGCCGCTGATCGGCATGCTCCGCGACGGCAAGGACTTCGCCGACTACGACTACCTGGCGCCGACGGTGACCACGATGCTCGACGAGCTCGGGTGGTATGCGCGGGTGCTGAAGGATGGGCGGGAGGAGCAGGAGCGGGTGGCGGCTTGAGACGGCCGGGCGTTCCTGCGCCCTCCTCAGCTTACCTAGCGGCAGTGCCGCCAAGCAGCGATATCCTCCCCCGTCACGCGGGGGAGGATATCGCGCTGACTACTCCTGGCCCTTGCCGAGGTCGAAGCGGTCGGCGTTCATGACCTTGGTCCAGGCGGCGACGAAATCGGCGGCGAACTTCTCGGTCGAGTCCGACTGGGCGTAAACCTCGGCGAAGGCGCGGAGCTGGCTGTGGGCGCCGAAGATGAGGTCGACGCGGGTGGCCGTCCACTTCGGCTCGCCGGACTTGCGGTCGACGCCCTGGTAGACGCTGTGGTCGTCGGAGGCGGGCTTCCACTGGGTCGCCATGGACAGCAGGTTGACGAAGAAGTCGTTCGTCAGCTGGCCCGGGCGATCGGTGAGGATGCCGTGCGGGTTGACGCCGATCCCGAGGACGCGGAGACCACCGAGCAGGACGGTCATTTCCGGGCCGGTAAGCCGGAGCAGCTGGGCCTTGTCGACCATCGCCTCCTCGGGCTCCATGAACTGGCGGCCAGAGAGGTAGTTGCGGAAGGCGTCGGTACGCGGCTCGAGGGCGGCGAAGGAACGGACGTCGGTCTGCTCCTCGGACGCATCCATGCGGCCCGGGGTGAAGGGCACGGTGACGGTCAGGCCGGCATCAGCCGCCGCCTTTTCGATGCCAACGCCGCCGGCGAGGACGATGAGGTCGGCGAGCGAGATCCGCTTGCCGCTGGCCTGGAAGCGGGCCTGCACCGCCTCGAGCGCCGAGAGCACGCGGGCGAGCTGGGCGGGGTTGTTGACCTCCCAGTCCTTCTGCGGGGCCAGGCGGACGCGGGCGCCGTTGGTGCCGCCGCGCTTGTCGGAGCCGCGGAAGGTGGAGGCCGAAGCCCAGGCGGTGCCGACGAGCTCGGCGACCGAGAGGCCGGAGGCGAGGATGTCGGCCTTGAGAGCGGCGATATCCCCGTCGTTCACCAGCTCGTGGTCGACCGGTGGGATGACGTCCTGCCAGATCAGGTCCTCGGCCGGGACCTCGGGACCGAGATAGCGGGCCTTGGGACCCATGTCGCGGTGGGTGAGCTTGAACCAGGCGCGGGCGAAGGCGTCGGCGAACTGGTCGGGGTTATCGAGGAAGCGGCGCGAGATCTGCTCGTAGACCGGGTCGAAACGCAGTGACAGGTCGGTGGTGAGCATGGTCGGCCGGTGACGCTTCGAGCCATCGAAGGCGTCAGGGATGACCTGCTCGCCGGTCTTGGCCACCCACTGCTTGGCGCCGGCGGGGCTGGTGGTCAGCTCCCACTCGTAACCGAAGAGGTTGGAGAAGAAGTAGTAGCTCCAGCGGGTCGGGGTCTGCGTCCAGGTGACCTCGAGGCCCGAAGTGATGGTATCGCCGGAATGGCCCTTGCCGAAGCTGCCCTTCCAGCCGAGCCCCTGGTCCTCCAGCGCGCCGGCTTCGGGCTCGGGGCCGACGAGCGACGGATCACCGGCGCCGTGGGTCTTGCCGAAGGTGTGGCCGCCGGCGATGAGCGCAACGGTTTCCTCGTCGTTCATGCCCATGCGGCCGAAGGTCTCGCGGATGTCGCGCGCGGCGGCCACCGGGTCGGGGTTGCCGTTCGGGCCTTCGGGATTGACGTAGATGAGGCCCATCTGCACGGCGCCGAGCGGCTCGCTCAGCTGGCGCTCGCCGGAATAGCGTTCGTCGCCGAGCCAGGTGCCCTCTGGGCCCCAGTAGAGCTCTTCGGGCTCCCACACGTCGGCGCGGCCGCCGGCAAAGCCGAAGGTCTTGAAGCCCATGGATTCGAGCGCGACGTTGCCGGTGAGGATCAGCAGGTCAGCCCAGGAGATGGCGTTGCCGTATTTCTGCTTCAGCGGCCAGAGCAGGCGGCGGGCCTTGTCGAGGTTGGCATTGTCGGGCCAGGAGTTGAGCGGCGCGAACCGCTGCTGACCCTGCCCGGCGCCGCCGCGGCCGTCGGTGATGCGATAGGTGCCGGCCGAGTGCCAGGCCATGCGGATGAAGAGGCCGCCATAGTGGCCGAAATCCGCCGGCCACCATTCCTGCGAGTCGGTCATCAGGGCGCGTAGATCGGCCTTCAGCGCCTGCAGGTCGAGCTTGGCGAATGCCTTGGCGTAGTCGAAGCCCGCGCCAAGCGGGTCGGACAGGTTCGAGTTGCGGTGCAGCACCGAGACGTCGAGCTGCGTGGGCCACCAGTCACGGTTGCCGTGGCCGCGGCGGGCAACGCCCTTCGGGCCGCCACCGCTACCACCGCCGTGGGGAACCGGGCACTCACCGCCGTTGCCGTTGTTCGATCCGTCCATGTCCATCTCCTGGATACAAGTTTGGGACGGTTCTAGCCATCCGCGACGATAAGGCCAATTGATTGTTCTAACCGTCTCGATAAGGTGACGTTATGAACGCCACACTGCGACAGATGGCCTATGCCTGCGCCTTGGCCGAAACGGGGCATTTCGGACGGGCGGCCGAGCTGTGCCATGTGACGCAGCCGGCGCTGAGCCAGCAAATCCGGCAACTGGAGGAGGCGTGCGGGGCGCCGCTGTTCGACCGGTTGGGCAAATCGGTACGGCTGACGCCGCTCGGGCGCGAGTTCGTGGAGCGGGTGCGGCCGATCATAGAGCTGTCGGAGGGCGTGGACAGGTTTCTCGCCGGCGAGCGGGGGCGGCCGGAGCGGCCGCTGCGGTTCGGGCTGATCCCTACGGTGGCGCCGTACCTGCTGCCCGACATCTTTCCGGCGCTGACGCGGGAGCTGCCGGACCTGCGCTTCACCGTGAGCGAAAGCCGGACGGATGCGCTGCTCGCGGGGGTGGAGGATGGCAGCCTCGACCTGGCGCTGGTTGCAACGGAGCTGCCGAGCGGCGGGCCGAAGCTGACGGCGGCGCCGCTGTTTGCCGACGAGTTCGTGCTGGCGACGCCGGCCGGGGAAGCCGCGGCCGAGCCGGTGCCGCTCGATGGCATCGCGCGCGAGCGCATGCTGCTGCTCGACGAGGGGCACTGCTTCCGCAACCAGGCGATCGCGGCCTGCGGGCTGGACCAGGAGGCGAGCCGACGGACGTTCGCGGCGACCTCGCTGTCGACGATCGTGGAATTCGTGGCCAATGGGCAAGGCATCACGCTGCTGCCGGCGATTGCGCTGCGGAAGGAGGCAACGGGCGGGCGGATCGCCGTGCACTCGCTGCAGAGCCCGGGGGCGCGAAGGGAGCTGCGGCTGGTATGGCGAGAAGGGGCGCCGTACGCGGCGGTGTTTGCCCAGGTCGCGGGGGTAATACGGGGGGTAAGGGGATAGCGCGCGTGGGCGCCCCCTCCACCAGCCTACGGCTGGTCCCCCTCCCCCGCTTCGCGGTGGAGGATCACTCGCGGCGTCGGTTCTGGTGCTCGAGACGGGCGTTGGCTACGGCCACATCCGCACGTTTACCTCGTCCCCTGCCCTGATGACGCCCT
>JAEYTN010000370.1 GCA_023433985.1 Pseudomonadota bacterium
GTCGCGGTAAACCGTCAGCCCTTCCTTGAGGCAGAGCTGGAACCAGTCGCGGCAAGTGATTCTGTCGCCAGTCCAATTGTGGAAGTATTCGTGCGCGATGACGCTCTCGATCGAGGCGTAGTCGGTATCCGTGGCGCTCTCGGGCTTCGCAAACACCAGCTTGTCGTTGAAGATGTTGAGGCCCTTGTTCTCCATCGCGCCGAAATTGAAGTCGCTGACGGCGACGATGTTGAAGATGTCGAGGTCGTACTCGCGGCCGAAGCGGCGCTCGTCCCAGGCCATGGAGCGCTTGAGCGAGTCCATGGCGTAGCCGCACTCGCCCTCCTTGCCGTGCTCGCAATAGATACCGAGCGCCACCTGCCGGCCCGACGCGGTGGTGAAGGTGTCGTGGATGGAGCCGAGGTCGCCGGCTACCATCGCGAACAGGTAGCTCGGCTTGGGGAAGGGGTCCTCCCACACCGCGAAGTGCCGGCCGTCGGCCAGGTCGCCGACCTCGATGCGGTTGCCGTTCGAGAGCAGCACGGGGGCGAGCTTCTTGTCCGCCGTCATCTTCACCTTGAACGGCGCCAGCATGTCCGGCCGGTCGTAGTACCAGGTAATGCGGCGGAAGCCCTCGGGCTCGCACTGCGTGCACCAGGTGCCGCTCGAGCGGTAGAAGCCCATCAGCTTGAGGTTCTTCTCAGGCTCGATCGCCACCTCGGTCTCGAGCACGAAGCGCTTCACCGGCGGCTCGAGGATGGTGAGGGTGGTCGGCATCTCCTCGTAGGCCGTGAGCGCCAGCGGCAGCCCGTCGATGGCGACCGAGCGGAGCTTCAGCTCCTCGCCGTCGAGCACCAGCGGCGTGCCGGGGAGCGTGCTCTCGCGCGGAGCGATCGTCAGCAGCGCCCGCACGGTGCTGGTATCGGGGGCGATGCCGACATCCAGCTCCACCTTCTCGATAATGTACGGGGTAGGGGCGTAATCCTTGAGGAAGATCGTCTCGTCGTTCCCGCCGCGCATAAAAATCTCCGCAACTTCAACTCGTTAACCGACTGTGGCATGGCCGCTACAGCCGAATCCAGCGGTTGATGTATTCTATGGGGCTGTCGACCCGGTAATTTCCGGCGGCCGCCAGCACGCACCTCCGCACGCCACCGGCGTGTCGTGTGCGTAATCCAAAACGACAAAGAGGGTAAGCCCTGCTTGGGGCCGACACGCTTGACCTCAACAACGCTTGAGGTCGTAAGCGCCGTCTCCCCATCAGTGCCAAGGAGCGTCGTCATGATCGGCCCCGTGTTCAAGTGGTTCGAGGATCGCCTCGATCCCTATCCGCGCAGCGAGCCGGAGCAGCCGCCCAAGGGCCTGCTCGCCTTTTGCCTCCACTATTCGAAGGGCGCCAAGCGCTGGCTGATCGCCATGGCAGTGCTCGGCGCCGCCATCGCCGTGGGCGAGATCGCGCTGTTCGGCTTCATGGGCTCGATCGTCGACTGGCTCGGTACTGCCGACAAGGCGACCTTCCTCGAAACCGAGGGCTGGAAGCTCTGGCTGATGGGCGCCTTCCTGCTGCTCGGCCTGCCGCTGCTGCAGCTCGCGGACACGCACATCATCCACCAGACGCTGCTGGGCAACTTCCCGCAGCGCATCCGCTGGATGGCGCACCGCTACCTGATCCGGCAGTCGATGAGCTACTTCCAGGACGAGTTTGCCGGCCGCATCGGCGCCAAGCTGATGCAGACCGCGCTCGCCGTGCGCGAAGTTGTGATGAAGCTGCTCGACGTCACGATCTTCGTGGTTGTCTACTTCGCGGGCGCCGTGGTGCTGGCGGCGATGAGCGACCTGTGGCTCGCCGTGCCCTTCCTCGTCTGGCTCGCCGCGTACGTGGCGCTCCTCTGGTACTTCATCCCCAAGCTGGGGAAGGTGTCCGAGAAGCAGGCCGACGCGCGGTCGCTGATGACCGGCCGCATCGTCGACAGCTACACCAACATCGCCACCGTGAAGCTCTTCTCGCACAGCCACCGCGAGGAGGACTACGCCCATGAGGCGATGGCCGAGTTCATGGGCACGGTGCACAAGCAGATGCGGATGGTGACGCAGCTGCAGGTGATCATCACCACCATGAACTGCATCCTGCTGGCTGCCGTGGTTGCCATCGGCATCGGCCAGTGGCTGAACGGCAACATGACCGCCGGCGCCATCGCCGTGGCTGCCGCGCTGGTGCTGCGCTTCCAGGGCATGAGCCAGTGGGTGATGTGGGAAATGTCGGCGCTGTTCGAAAATATCGGCGTCGTGCGCGACGGTATCAGCTCCATCTCGCTGCCGCGGGTGGTCGCCGATCAGCCCGGTGCCATGCCGCTCGGCCCGGTCAAGGGCGACATCCGCTTCGACAACGTCTCGTTCCACTACGGCAAGAAGGCCGGCGTCATCGAGGGGCTCGACCTCGCGATCAAGCCGGGCGAGAAGATCGGCCTCGTCGGCCGCTCGGGCGCAGGCAAGTCGACCATCGTCAACCTGCTGCTCCGCTTCTACGACCGCGAGAGCGGGGTGATCACCATCGATGGCACCGACATCGCCACCGTGCAGCAGGATACGCTGCGCGCGCAGATCGGGGTCGTCACCCAGGACACCTCGCTGCTCCACCGCTCCGTGCGCGAGAACATCCTCTACGGCCGCCCCGACGCGACCGAGGAGGAGATGCTGGCGGCCGCCAAGCTGGCCGAGGCGGACGGTTTCATCGACAGCCTGGTCGATCCCAAGGGCCGCAAGGGCTTCGACGCCCATGTCGGCGAGCGTGGGGTGAAGCTCTCGGGCGGCCAGCGGCAGCGCATCGCGATTGCGCGCGTACTGCTCAAGAACGCCCCGATCCTGGTGCTCGACGAGGCGACCTCGGCGCTCGACAGCGAGGTGGAGGCGGCGATCCAGAGCCAGCTGACGCGGCTGATGGCGGGCAAGACCGTGATCGCCATCGCCCACCGGCTTTCCACCATCGCCGCCATGGACCGTCTGGTCGTGCTCGACAAGGGGCAGATCGTCGAACAGGGAACGCACTCCGAGCTGATCAAGCTCGGCGGCCACTATGCCCGGCTCTGGAACCGCCAGTCCGGCGGCTTCCTCGAGCCGGATATTCAGGAGGAGGCGGCGGAGTAGCGTTCGCTGACGCCTCCCCTCCCGGCAGGGGACCTGCCGACCACGACGTGCCTCTCCACTTCAACATCCCCAAGGAGGGACAAATGGAAAACCACATCGAACGTCTTCGCACGACGCCTTTCGCCGCTGGCTTCGACCGCGCCAAAGAAAAACGAAAGCAATCCCTTAGGGCCCTTACCTGATCCGCCGAAAAAGCGTCAGAAGGGCTCGGAAATGAGTGAAAAATGCTCAACCGAGTCATCGCCTGGTTCGATGCCCGCTACGCTCCGGTAGCGCTGGCCAAGGACACCCAGCCCCCCATGGGGGTGAGCGCCTTTACCTTCTACTTCGTCAAGCAGTTCCGCGGCGCGTTTTCGCTGCGCATGGTGCTGGTCGCCATCGGCTCGATCGCCGATGCGATGATGCCGATCTTCGTGGGCCTCGTGGTCGGCATGCTCGCCACCACGCCGCCCGGCCAGATGTTCGTGCTCCACGGGCAGACCTTCCTGTGGATGATCCTGGTCATCGCGGTGATCAGGCCCATCACCTTCCTGCTCGATACCCTGGTCCGCAACCACTCGATCGTGCCCAACCTCGTCGACATCGTCCGCTGGCAGAGCCACTGGCACGTGATCCGGCAGAGCTGGACCTATTTCCAGAACGACTTCGCCGGCCGCATCGCCAACAAGATCATGCAGGCAGGCGAAAGCGTCGAGATGACGGTCAACATGACCATCGACGCCGTCTGGTATGCTGGCATTTTCGTGATCGTGGCGGTTGTGGTGCTGCTCGGGCTCGACTGGGTGCTGCTGGTGCCGATCGCCATCTGGCTCATCCTCTACGGCATCCTCTTCACCATCGTCATGCCGCTCATCGCCAAGTACTCCGAGGATCTCTCGGAGGCGAAGTCGGTGATGACCGGCCGCATCGTCGACAGCTACACCAACATCCACACGCTGAAGACCTTCTCGACCGACGGGCACGAGGACGCCTATGTGGCGGAGTCCGTGGAGGAGCACGCGCGCGAGTTCCGGAAGCTCATGCGGGTGTTCACCTACATGTGGTCGACCCTGTTCCTGCTCAACGCGGGCCTCGTGATCTCCATCGCCTGGATCGCGCTCTCGAGCTGGAACGCCGGAACGCTGAGTGCCGCCGCCGTGGCGACGGCCATCCCGTTCGCGCTCCAGATCATGAACATGTCGGGCTGGATCCTCGATGTCGGTGCGCAGGTCTTCCGCCAGATCGGCACCACCCGCGACTCGATGGAAACCATCGCCCAGCCGATCGCCATGGTCGACAAGCCCGGTGCGCTCAAGCTCCAGGTCACCTCCGGCGCCATCGAGTTCAAGGACGTGTCCTTCAACTACTGGCGCGGCAAGGAAGGCACCGTGATGGAGGGGTTCAACCTCGCCATCAAGCCGGGCGAGAAGGTGGGTCTGGTCGGCCGGTCGGGTGCCGGCAAGTCGACCATGGTCAACCTGCTGCTGCGGCTCTTCGATGTGGAATCCGGTTCGGTCCGCATCGACGGGCAGGACGTTCGCGACGTGACGCAGGAAAGCGTCCGCGCCGCGATCGGGCTCGTCAGCCAGGACACCTCGCTGCTGCACCGTTCGGTGCGCGAGAACATCAAGTACGGCCGCCAGACCGCGACCGACGACGAGATGATCCGCGCCGCCGAGCAGGCCAAGGTAGCCGAGGTGATCGCCGGTCTGGTCGACCCCAAGGGCCGCCGCGCCTACGACGCCCATGTGGGCGAGCGTGGCGTGAAACTCTCGGGCGGCCAGCGCCAGCGCGTGGCCATCGCGCGGGTTCTCCTGAAGAACGCGCCGATCCTCGTCTTGGATGAAGCCACCTCCGCCCTCGACAGCGAAGTCGAGGCGGCGATCCAGGAGCAGTTGGTGTCGCTGATGCACGGCAAGACGGTGATCGCCATCGCCCACCGTCTCTCGACCATCGCCGCCATGGACCGGCTGGTGGTGCTCGAAAAGGGCCAGATCGTCGAGCAGGGCACCCACGCCCAGCTCCTCGCCTCCGGCGGCCACTACGCCATGCTCTGGGAACGCCAATCCGGCGGCTTCCTGGATCTGGACACCAAGGCCGCGGAGTAAACCCGCGCCCCCTCCACCAGCCTTCGGCTGGTCCCCCTCCCCCGCACG
>JAEYTN010000212.1 GCA_023433985.1 Pseudomonadota bacterium
GGGCTACACCGTGCTCACTGCCGAGAATGGCGAGGTTGCCCTCGAACTCGTCGAGAATGCCGCGCGGCCGGATCTGCTCATCTCCGACGTGGTCATGCCGGGCATGGACGGCCCGACGATGGCACGCCGCATACGCGCGCGCTGGCCCGATCTGCCGATCCTGTTCATGTCGGGCTATGCCGAGGAACAGCTCCGGCGCTCGATCGACCTCGACAACGTGTCCTTCATTCCAAAGCCCTTCTCGGTCCAGCAGCTGGCGGAGGCTGCCCGCGATGCGCTGTCACAGGCAGGATAAGCCGCACCGCGGCGGAGACGTTCTCTTGAGGCATGTTATTGAACGTTCCATGCGATACGTTATGGCTGCGTCATGATAACTCGCGTACTGCTCGTCGAGGACGAGCCGCTCATTGCCATGATGCTGGAGGATTTCCTCGATGCGCTCGAGCGGCAATGTGCAGGCACGGCGGACAGCGTCGCCAGCGCCTTGCCGCTGGTCGAGGCTGGCGGGATCGACGGCGCGATCCTGGACGTGAACCTGCGCTCCGGGGAAAAGAGCTGGCCGATCGCGGAGGCGCTTGCCGCGCGTGACATCCCGTTCGTCTTCGCCACCGGCGGCGCGGACGACCTGATCCTGGATGAATTCCGCGATCGTCCGATCCTTCAAAAGCCGTTCACGATGGACGGCGTGGAAAAGGCGCTCGACGCGCTCGCGTAACGCGCCTAACCGCGCGGGCGTCATGAGCAACATTTTCGACAAGTCCCGCCTGCCGAGCCGGCACGTTTCTGTCGGTCCAGAGCGTGCGCCGCACCGCAGCTATTATTATGCGATGGGCCTCACCGAAGAGGAGATCGCCCGCCCGTTCGTCGCGCTGGCCAGCGCCGGCAACGACAGCGCACCCTGCAACACCACGCTCGATGCGCAGGCTGATGCCGCGCGCCGCGGGGTGGAGCAGGGTGGCGGCATGCCGCGGCGGTTCAACACGATCACTGTCACGGACGGGATCGCGATGGGCCACCAGGGCATGAAGTCCAGCCTCGTCAGCCGCGAGGTGATCGCCGATTCGGTCGAGCTGTCGGTGCGCGGCCATTGCTATGACGCGCTGGTCGGCTTCGCGGGGTGCGACAAGTCGCTGCCCGGCATGATGATGGCGATGCTCCGCCTCAATATCCCGTCGATCTTCGTCTATGGCGGATCGATCCTGCCCGGCCGCTACCACGGCCGCGACGTCACCGTGGTGGACGTGTTCGAGGTGGTCGGCCGCTATGCCGCCAACGCCTGCCCGATCGAGGAAGTCCACGCGCTCGAAAAGGTCGCCTGTCCCGGCCACGGCGCATGCGGCGGCCAATATACCGCCAACACCATGGCCTGCGTCGCAGAGGCGATCGGATTGTCGCTTCCCAACAGCAACATGGTGCCCGCACCTTACACCACGCGTGAGCAGATCGCAGTCGCGGCCGGCGCGCAGGTGATGGAGCTGCTCGCCCGCAATATCCGCCCCCGCGACATCTGCACCCGCGAGGCGTTCGAGAATGCCGCGCGCATCGTCGCGGCGACCGGCGGCTCGACCAACGGCGCGCTCCATCTCCCGGCGATGGCGCATGAGGCGGGGATCGAATTCGACCTGTTCGACGTCGCCGAGATCTTCAAATCAACGCCTTACTGCGCTGACCTGAAGCCCGGCGGCCAGTATGTGGCGAAGGACATGTACGAGGCGGGCGGCGCCTACATGCTGATGAAGAGCCTCCTCGCCGAGGGGCTGCTCCACGGCGAATGCATGACCGTCACCGGCAAGACGCTGGGCGAGAACATCGACGAAGTCACCTGGAACCCCGATCAGAAGGTGATCTACGATGCGAAGTCGCCGATCACGCCGACGGGCGGCGTCGTCGGCCTGCGCGGCAGCCTCGCCCCCGATGGCGCGATCGTGAAGGTCGCCGGCATGCACCGCCTGCAGTTCGAAGGGCCGGCGCGCTGCTTCGATTGTGAGGAGGATGCCTTCGCCGCCGTCGAACATCGCCAGATCAACGAGGGCGAGGTCGTCATCATCCGCTACGAAGGGCCGAGGGGCGGCCCCGGCATGCGCGAGATGCTGTCCACCACCGCCGCGCTTTATGGTCTCGGCATGGGCGAGAAGGTCGCGCTCATTACCGACGGCCGCTTCTCGGGCGCCACGCGCGGCTTCTGCATCGGCCACGTGGGTCCGGAGGCCGCTGTCGGCGGCCCGATCGCCCACATCCAGGACGGTGACATCATCACGCTCGACGCCACTACCGGGCAAATCTCGGTGAACGTGAGCGAAGAAGAATTCGCCAGGCGGGCTTCCGCCTGGAAGCCGCGCGAGACCGAGTATGGCTCGGGCGCGATCTGGAAGTATGCCCAGCTGGTGGGGCCGGCACGCTACGGCGCGCTGACCAACCCCGGTGCCAAGGGCGAGAAGGAGCAGTATGCGGACATCTAGGGCCAAGGGGCCCATAGCGTCCCTGTCCATAGTTGCGTTCTCGGTTGCGCTGGCCATCGCCGGCGCAACCCTGCCGGCTGCCGCGCAGACGGCGGGAGTGTTGCCGTCTGCGGCGCCCGAAACCGCTGCAGATGCCGCGCTCGCCATGGCCAATTCGCTCGATGGCGCCGGCGGCGGCATTTCCAGCCAGGACCTGATCACCGCGCTGGAAGACGCTGCCCTCGCCGGCCAGCCGATGGCGCTCTACCAGCTCGGGCTCATGTACGAGAGCGGCGAGGGCGTCGAGAAGGATCCGGTCAAGGCCTTCGGCTATTTCAGCCAGATCGCCGACGAGCATGCCGACACCGCGCCGAAGGGCGTCGAGGCCGATATCGTGGCGCAAAGCTTCCTCAAGGTCGGCGAGTACTACCGCACGGGCCTGCCGGAAGCCGGCATTCCGAAGAACGAGGCCTACTCCAACAAGCTCATCATGCACGCCGCGTCCTACTTCGGCGATGCTGATGCGCAGTTCAAAGTCGGCGAGATGTATCTCGACGAGGCCGAGCTGGGCGACAACCCGCTGCAGAGCGCACGCTGGCTCAACCTCGCGGCCCGCAAGGGCCATGCCGGGGCGCAGGCGAAGCTGGGCAGCATGCTGTTTAACGGCGAGGGTATCGGTGCCGACCAGGTCGAAGGCTTGATGTGGCTCACCGTCGCTGCGCGCCGCGCCACGGGCACGCCCGACGAGGGTTGGATCAACGACTTGCTCAACGATGCAAGCTCGCTCGCCAGCGCCGACCAGCGCAAGCAGGCGGTCGAACTGGCCGATACGCTTGGTCGCCGTTTCGGCGGCCTCTGACGGACGGGCCGTTCAGAAACCTGAACAGGCGCATTCAGCCGCGGTTCAAGCGCCCGGCTCCATTAGGGGGACAACCCTGCAATGGAGTTCAGTCATGCGTCTTCCGATCATCCTGATGCTTATCACCGTCGTGCTGCTGCCGGCCGACCTGCAGGGTTTTGCCGCGCAGATCCAGTCCGGGGCCGAAACGGCTCGCACGATGGTCGCGAAGTTCCTCGACCGTGACGACAACGAGGTGAAGGTCGCCCAGGCGGCGCCGAAGCTGAGGCTCGGTGGGCCGGTGACCGAGGTGCGCTAGTCGGACCGCTACTCGACGATCTTCCAGTAGGAATCCTTCCGCACGACCTTGCCGTCCCGGAACGCGTAGAAATCGCAGCCCTGCACTTCCCGCCACACGCCTTCCGGCGTGGTGCCCGTCAGCAGCCATTTCGACATGCCGGTCTCAGCACCCTCGTCCACGAAGTGCTCTTCGTTGCCGTAGTGGACGTCTGGCAGCCCCGCGAACCGGCCGGCAAGCGCCTCCCGCACCTGCTGCTTGCCCACGAACCGCGAGCCCCATGGCGAAGATCCCCGCGGCATTTCCAGGACGCAGTCTTCGGCGAAGAATTCCATGATCCGGTCCAGGTCATGCGCGTTGAAGGCGTCGCACAGCGCGTGCAGCGTCGTCCGGATATCCATCCCGTCCTCCTCCCCAGGGCGGAGGGGCGATCTAGAACGCGAACACCCCTTCCACCGGCACGTGGTCGCTGGGCTTTTCCCAGCCGCGTACTTCCTGGTGCACGATCACGTCTTCCAGCCGATCCGCCGCCTGCGGCGAGAGGAGCAGGTGGTCGATCCTGATGCCGTCCTTGCGCTCCCAGCCGAAGGTCTTGAAGTCCCAGAAGGTGAGCCCCGGCTCGTCGGAGATGGCGCGTTGCGCGTCAGTGAGCCCGAGGTTCAGCAACGTCCGCCACTTGGCCGCGCTTTCGGGGCGGAACAGCGCGTCGCCTACCCATTTTTCGGGCTTGGTGGCGTCTATCCAGCCGGGGATGATGTTGAAGTCCCCGAGCAGGATGAACGGTTCCTCGTAAGTCAGCCGCTGCTCGACGAAGGTGATCAGCCGGTCCATCCAGCTCAGCTTGTAGGGGAATTTCTCGGAGTTCACCGGGTTGCCGTTGGGCAGGTAGATGCAGCAGACGCGCACCACGCCCTTCTGCAGCGAGATGACCCCCTCGATCAGCCGCGACTGCTCGTCGCCATCGTCGCCCGGCAGGCCGCGCGTCACCTCGTCGAAGCGGTGCTTCGACAGCAGCGCTACGCCGTTCCAGCTCTTCTGGCCAAAGGTCTCGACATTATACCCGAGCGCTTCGATCTCCATGCGCGGGAACGCCTCGTCGACCGACTTGATCTCCTGCAGGCACACGACGTCAGGCGAGGCTTCTTCAAGCCATTTGAGAAGAAGTCCGTGCCGCGCCTTGACGCCATTGATGTTCCAGGTCGCAATGCGCATGAAGAGACTCCCGTTTGGCACGGGAGGGTAGAGCAATTCGCCGTTTCGTTGAAACGCCGAATTGCTCTCGTCCTTTCCGGTCGCGCTTCCGGATCGGGAAAAGTCTTCAACTTTTCCTGGAAACGCGCCGCCCGCTCTCAGAGCGAAGCATAAACCGCGTCGCGGATGTCCTCGCGGAAGGGGCCGTTGCAGCCCTCGGGGGCCACATTGGTGCACACGATGATCGATAGCCTGTTGGTGCGGTCGATGATCCAGTTGTGGCCCCAGGCGCCACCCCAGTCGAGCGTGCCCACCGGGCAGGGGCTCCTCGCCGCCTGCGGGTCCGCGATGATCGCGCCGAGCACCGTGAAGCGCTTGCCGGCATCGCCTTCGCGGCGCGGGAGGTCGCCGATCTGGTTGGCGAACGCCTCCTCCACCGATTCCGGCTTCAGGAAGCTGCCGCCATTGTAGACCTCCAGCATCTTCATCACGTCATCGGCGGTGCCGCACGAGCCGCCGCCGCCCGATTGCGGGGCGTCGGCGCGGAAGATGCGATCGACTTCCCAGGCAAGGCCGTGCCGGTTCTCCATGGTGATCCGCGCTGGCGGCACGATCGACGGCGTCGGCAATTCGCCATTGAAGTAGTTCGCGGTGACCCGGTCCGGTTCGGTGGGCGTGAAGCCCCAGTCGGACATGCCGAGCGGCCCCGCGGCATACGTCTTCACCGCTGCTTCGAGGCTCGAGCCGTTGATAGCAGCGATTACGCCACCCACCACGTCGATGCTGGTGCCATAGGCCCAGCCGGTCCCGGGCGCGAACAGCAGCGGCGCCTTGGCGAGGCGGCGCAGGTTCTCCTCGAGCGAGATGTACGGCCCCGACATGCCGGGCGCCACGTCAGCAGGCGTCGTCTCGTAGGACAGCCCGGAGCTATGAGACAGGAGCTGCCGAATCGTGATCGGGCGGATCACGCCGTCCGGGCTCGCGGGGGTGAACCAGGGCAGGTACTTGTCGACCGGGTCGTCGAGCTGCAGCAGGCCCGCTTCCATCATCTTCAGCGCCGCCGTGGCGACAATCGGCTTGGTGACCGAGGCGAGTCGCCAGATCGCGTCGCGTTCCAGCTTGCGGTTCGCCTCGCGATCGGCGTAGCCCGCGGCGCGGGCATAAATCTCTTTGCCGTCCTGCTTGATCAGCACAACGCAACCGACAATGCGGCTGCCGAGCGCGGCGTCGATCGCCGCGTTCACCCTGGTCTCTAAAGTCACGAAATTCCTCCCCGAAGCAAGGGAGGACGCTAGCGGCTCAAGCCGCCGCCGGGCATTCGCCGAAAGGATTACGCGTCAGGCGACCGCGAAGCTGGTGCCGCAGCCGCAGCCGGCCACTGCGTTGGGGTTCTTGATCTGGAAGCTCTGGCCGATCAGGTCATCGACATAGTCGATCTCGGCCCCACCCATGAACTCGAGCGACAGGGAATCGATCAGCACCGTGGCGTTGTCCTTGGCCAGCACCAGGTCGTCGGCCTTGGGCTGTTCCTTCACCAGGTTGTACTCGTACTGGAAGCCCGAGCAGCCGCCGCCGGCCACCGCGATGCGCAGCACCGTGCCTTCGCCCTGCTTGGAGAGAATGCGCCCGATCCGCTTGGCGGCGCGGTCTGTCAAAACGACATTATTGGATGCTACAGCAGCTTCAGTCATCTACATGCCTTCCGGGCGGCTGGGCCGCCGCTGGTGAACCTCAAATCTAGTATCGTCTGTTGACGATGAAAAGGGTGTCCGCCTCAACTATGAGCGAACGCGCGCCTTACGCATCCGATCCGTCGCAGAGCCGCGGCCGCCTGTACGATCCCGGCGTCAGCCCGACCCGGTCGGAATTCCAGCGCGACCGCGACCGCATCATTCACTCTGCCGCTTTCCGGCGCCTGCAACACAAGACGCAGGTGTTCCTCCAGCACGAGGGCCAGCACTTCCGCACCCGGCTGACGCACACCCTGGAGGTCAGCCAGATGGCCCGCTCCATAGCGCGGGCCCTGCGCCTCGACGAGGACCTGGCGGAGGCCGTGGCGCTCGCCCACGATCTCGGCCACACGCCCTTTGGGCACGCCGGAGAGCGGGTGCTCAACGAGAAGATGGCGGCCTGGGGCGGGTTTGACCACAACATGCAGGCGATCCGTGTCGTCACGCTGCTCGAGAACCGCTACGCCGAGCATGACGGGCTCAACCTCAGCTGGGAGGCGCTCGAGGGCATTCTCAAGCACAACGGCCCGCTGGTCGACGGCGAGGGCCGTCCAGTCGGCCGCTACCTGCACGAGGGACTGCCCTATGGCTTCGCCGACATCCCCGCCCGCGCGGACCTGATGCTCTCGTCCTACGCCAGCCTCGAGGCGCAGGTGGCGGCCGTGGCCGACGACATCGCCTACAACGCCCACGACATCGACGATGCCGTGCGCGCCGGTCTCATCTCGCTCGACGAACTGCGCGAAGTGCCGCTGGTCGGTCCGCTGGTCATCGAGGTGCTGAGCCGCTGGCCTGGCCTCGAACGCTCCCGCCAGACGCACGAAGTGCAACGTCGCCTCATCACGCTAGGCATCGAGGACGTGATCGCCGAAAGCGGCCGCCGCATCGCCGAGGCGAAGCCCCGATCCGCCGACGACGTTCGCGCCGCGGGCCGCCCGCTGGTCGGCTTCTCGCCGGCGGTGGCCACGGCGGAGCAGGGCCTCAAGACCTTCCTGTTCGAGCGGGTCTACCGCTCCGAGGCGGTGATGGTCCCCGTCCGCGCCAGCCAGCAGCTGGTGGCCGAACTCTTCGACCACTACCTCGCGCACATGGACCTGCCCGGCAGCTGGGGCGATGCGGCCCGTACGGCTCCCGACCTCCCGGCCCGCGCCCGCACCATCTCCGATTTCATCGCCGGCATGACCGATCCCTACGCCACCGAGCAGCACGCGCGCATCTCGGCGCAGGTTTGACGGGGCAGGGCTGTTGCGGTAGGGCCTGCGCTCTTCTCCAAAGGCACCACCATGAACGTCTTCGCGCTCTTTCAGACCCGTGTCGCCGACGCCCTCACGGCGCTCTATCCCTCGATCCCGGCGGAGGCCCTGTCGCGCATCGTGGTCGAGCCGCCGCGAGATGCCGCGCACGGCGACCTGTCGACCAATGCTGCCATGGTCGTCGCCAAGCCGCTCGGCAAGAACCCGCGCGAAGTCGCCACCGCCATCGCCGATGCCTTCAAGGCGGACAAGGACGTTGCCTCGGTGGAGGTTGCGGGTCCCGGCTTCATCAACTTCCGGCTCAACACGCCGATCTGGCACGAGGTGCTGCGCTCCGTCGCCGCGCAGGGCGCCGATTTCGGCCGCTCGGATATCGGCAAGGGCGAGCGGGTGAATGTCGAGTACGTCTCGGCCAACCCCACCGGCCCCATGCATGTCGGCCACACCCGCGGCGCCGTGTTCGGCGATGCCCTCGCCTCGCTCATGGCCTATTCGGGCTACGACGTGACGCGCGAGTACTACATCAACGACGCCGGCAGCCAGATCGACACGCTCGCAAAGTCGACCATGCTCCGCTACCGCGAGGCGCTGGGCGAAACGATCGAAATTCCGGCCGGCTACTATCCCGGCGACTACCTGGTCCCCGTCGGCCAGGCGCTCGCGACAGCGCACGGCCGCGCACTGCTCGACAAGCCTGAGGCCGAGGCACTGGCCATTGCCAAGGAAGCCGTGCTCGTGGCGATGCTGGAGCTGATCAAGGCCGACCTCGCGCGGCTCAACGTGCACCACGACGTGTTCTTCTCCGAGCGGCAACTGCACGGGCAGGGGGGCGACATCGACTCGACCCTGGCGTGGCTGAGCGAGCAGGACATGATCTACCAGGGCCGACTCGAGCCGCCGAAGGGCAAGACGCCGGAGGACTGGGAGGATCGCGAGCAGACGCTGTTCCGGGCGGCCAGCTACGGCGACGACGTCGACCGGCC
This sequence comes from Pseudomonadota bacterium, assembly GCA_023433985.1. GTDB lineage: Bacteria > Pseudomonadota > Alphaproteobacteria > Rhizobiales > Devosiaceae > Devosia_A. Next base: position 8,732 of record JAEYTN010000212.1, read on the forward strand.
GCTGGTAAAGTCGAACGGCCAGTACACCTATTTCGCCGCCGACATCGCCTACCACCGCAACAAATATCTCCGCGGCTTCAAGCACATGGTCAATGTGCTGGGCGCCGATCACTCGGGCTACGTCAAGCGGCTGCAGGCGGCCGTGAAGGCTGTCTCGCACGGCGAGGCCGAGATCGACGTGCGCATCTGCCAGCTCGTCCGCCTGCTCAAGAACGGTGAGCCGTTCAAGATGAGCAAGCGCTCGGGCGACCTCGTACTGCTCTCCGACGTAGTCGAGGAAGTTGGTGCCGACGCCACCCGCTTCATGCTGCTCTACCGGCGCAACGACGCGGCGATGGACTTCGACTTCGCCGTGGTGAAGGAGCAGACGAGGGATAACCCCGTGTTCTACGTGCAGTATGCGCATGCGCGTACTTACTCGGTGTTCCGCAAGGTCGCCGAGGAGATGCCGTCGCTCGACGTGAGTTTCGGCGCGCTAACCAACGCCGACCTGTCGCTGCTCTCGTCCGATGCCGACCTCGAGCTCATCAGGTCGCTGGCGCAGTGGCCGCGCATCGTGGCATCGGCCGCCGAGGCGCATGAGCCGCACCGCATCGCCTTCTACCTCTACGAACTGGCCAGCGCGTTCCACGGCTTCTGGGCCAAGGGCAATCAGGATCAGGCCTTACGCTTTGTTAATGCCGATGCTCCAATGCTGACCATGGCCCGACTCGCCCTGGTCGCGGCCGTCCGACAGGTGCTCGTCAACGGCTTGAGCCTTCTAGGCGTCTCTGCCCCCGAAGAACTTTCATAATTCGGGCGCATTGGTGTGAAAGCTGGCCCGTCACGCTCGGCGGGGGTCGTAGCGAGCATTCAAGGGGTTACCGAGTAGGGGGCGCTGCTTTCCTATGACAGCGAGACCGCAGCAGATGTCTGATGGCCAGGATAAATCCGACGACCTGATCGCCGAGCTTGCCAAGCTCATGGCAAGCTCCGCGGGAGGGGCGGAACCGGAGGCCAAGCCTGGCCCAAAGCTGGTCTCCACGCCCGAAGCCGAGCCGGCCGAACCGCGTCCGGCGGCGCCCGCGATCCGCATTCCAGGCATGGATACCCCGGTCGCTGCAACGCCGCCGCAGCCGACGCCGGCCGCCACCACGCCCGTGAACCCCTTCGCCGACAGGCCCGCCGCTTCGGCGCCGGCCGTCCGCATCCCCGGCATGGACCAGCCGGTCGCCGCTTCGCGCCCGGCCACGCCGTTGCCGGCCGCCCCTGCCGTCGCGGCCGAATCCAGGTCCGTCGAGGCGAAGCCGGCCGAGCCGAAGACGCCGTCGATCGATTTCGGCCCGTTGCCGCCGGCCGCGACCATCCGGCCGGAGCCGCTCAGCAACTGGCAGGATCGCGAGATTCCGAGGCCCGTCGCCGCGCGTCCGGCCGTCGCCGCCGAGCCGGTGCTTACTCCTCCCGCCGCCGCGCCTAAGCCTGCGGCCCCGCCGTCCGCCACTCCGGTGTCGCCGACCGCTGCGTTCAGCGCCAACCCGGCCGCGACCCCCGCACCGACCCCGGTGAAGCTCGACGAAGGCGAATCTACGGCTGGGTCCGAAGGCGCCGAGGCCGAGGAACCGGTGATTGCCGGCAAGCCCGCCCCGGAAGGCGACAGCTTCGACTTTGATTTCGGCTTCGGCAGCAATCCGCCTGAGCCGATCGAGGAGCAGCCGGTCGCCGCGCGCCCGGCCGAAGACGTTTCGACCGGCGATCCGATCGCCGACCTCATCGCTGCCGAGCTCGACGCCACCGACGACGAGGCGCCCGCGCCCATCCCGGCCCGTCCGCCCGTGCAGGCGCCTGCGGTCCGCAGCTTCCCGGCCGCCGCCGGTCCGGCGCAGCCGCAGCAGCAGCGCGCCGTCACGACCAATCCGGTTCGCCCCCCCGTAGCGCCTGCCGTCGCCGCGACACCCCAGCCCAGGCCAGCGTCGGAGCCTGATCGTTTCGCGACCGCGCCGGTGTTCGGCGTCGGCTCCAGGCCCGCCGCTCCGGCGCCCGCCGAGCGCGACCCGATGGACGAGATCGAGAGCCTGATCGGTGAAGCGGTTCGGGTCGAACTCTCGGCCCCCGAGAAGCCCGTCGCTGCCGAACGCCCGCAGAAGCCCGCGACGCCCGTCGTGCCGCCGCTCACCACCGGCTTTGCGCCGCGCCGCGCCGCCATCAAGGATACCGAGCCGCAGGTTGCTTCGGCCGAGGCCGCCATTCTTGCCGCCGCCGCCGCGTCGGGCGCCGATACAGGCCGCCTCGAGGGGCAGCTCGCCGCCGAAGCAGCAAGCCCCTACAAGCGCCCCAAGGCTAAGCCCGAGAAGCGGAGCTTCCTGTCGGGTGGGATGCGCCAGTATGTCGGCATGGCGGTTGCGGGCACGCTGCTGCTCGCGGCTGGCTTCGGCCTCTACTGGGTGCTGGGGATGGGCCGTGCGCCCGATACCGCTGCGCCCGTGCTCACCGCGGATTCGACGCCGGTGAAGGCGGTTCCGCCCGCCGCGCCGCCAAAGGAAGATGCGCAGGGTTCAGTGGTGTTCAACGAGCTTGGCGGCGGCTCGGCCGTCCCGCCGGCTGATGAGCAGCTCGTGTCGCGCGACGACAGCGTCGATACCAGCGTTGCCGATGTGGCCGAGCCGGTCGGCGACAGTGTTGGTGGCGCGACTGCCGAAGCCGGGGCTACCGGGGAGAGCGAACTCGCGAATCGCAAGGTGCGCACCGTTACGGTCCGTCCCGACGGCACCATCGTTTCGGGCGACGACGCGGTCGCCGGTTCCGAGGCGCTGCCTGTCGACCGGCCGAACGTGCCGGCGGTGCCGGGCGCCGATGTAC
>JAEYTN010000228.1 GCA_023433985.1 Pseudomonadota bacterium
CGCCTGGCAGGTGGCTTTCGCCGAGGCGGTGGAGCGTCAGGATGCCCTGGCGATGATCGCGTCGAACCGCGAATTCCATGTCGCCATCGCCGACGCGGGCTGCAACCCGTACTTTACCCAGCTCTTCACGCGGCTGCTCGACGAGGGCCGGCGCATCCTGCGGCTCTACTACTCCAGCTTCGACGACCGGCTGCCGCGCCAATATGTCGAGGAGCACGAGCTGATCGTGAAGGCCGTCGAGACCGGCGATGCCGAGCTGGCGGAGCAGCTCGCTACAGAGCACGCGGCGCAGATCGTCCGGCAGATCCAGAGCTATATCGCCCGCGACGAGGCCCGGCACGTCCGGCTCGGCTGAGCCGGATTGTTGCGCAAAAGAACCGCGCGGAAACAATTCGTTAAGGGGGGTTTGACTCGTCCGGCGGAGTCGGGCGAGTTTCCGTCGTTGCACGTTGTGCTGTCATATTACTCGTTGCACGTTGTGCTGTCATATTACTACGTCGTTCAAATAATTAGTGTCTGGTCTACAGACGAAAACGGGCTTGGGGAATGCTGCGAGGGCACGCGGTTTTATTGCTTGGGGTAGCGCTGTCGCTGGCAATGGTGCCGGCGGCGAACGCGCAATATGTCGACGCGAGCTCGCGTCAGAACGTGGTGGGCAGCGGCATTGCCGACCGCGCCGGCCTCGAGAGCCGGCGCCAGCAGCTGTTCCAGCTGATGCTGGCCGACCCTTCCAACCTGGATCTCGCCTTCCAGTATGCTGCGCTCTCAGAGCAGGTGGGTGACCTTGAGGCGGCGATCTCGACGCTCGAGCGCATGCTGGTGTTCGCTCCAGGCCTGCCGCGGCTGCAGTTCGAGCTTGGCGTGCTCTACTACCGCCTCGGCTCGTGGAGCACCGCGAAATCCTACTTCACCACGGTGATGCAGCAGCCGACGACGCCCGACGACGTGCGCAACCAGATCGGCGCCTACATGGCGCAGATCGAAACGCGCGAGGCGGGCAACCACAGCTTCGGCGAGATCGGGGTGGGGCTCCGCTACCAGACCAACGCCAATGCGGGTCCGGACTCGCCCTTCGTCACCATCGGCGGGCTGGAGTTCGAGCTCGATCCGGGGGCGCTCGGCGCCGAGGACACCAACGGCTACGTCACCGCGCGCTTCCACAATTCCATCGACCTTGCGAGCCAGGGCGATCGGTTCGACATCGACATGTCGGCCTATGGCGCGCTCTACGCGAACGAAAGCCAGCTCGATACGGGCGTGATCGAGGTAAGCTTCGGGCCGAACTTCAACCTCGCTTCGATCGGCATCGACAATGCCCGCCTCAAGCTGCATGGGGATTTGGGCGCTGCGGTGCTGGCGGGCGAGCCCTACATCGCGTCCGCCGGCTTCGGCGCCGATTTCATCTCCACCCTCGATGCGCGTACCCGCGTCACGCTCAGCCTCGACGCGCGGCACGAGGAGTATTTCGACAGCGACACGCGCCCGAACTCGTCCGATCGCACCGGCCAGCGCTATACCGGCGCGGCGCGGGTCGACTACATGGTGACGCCCGACGTGGCGCTCTTCACCCTGCTCAACACCACCCGAACGGTCGCATCGGTCGACCGGCTTTCGAGCTGGAAGGCGGGCGCCTCGGGCGGCGTCGTCTGGAGCTTCGACGGGCCGGGCGAAGGCCGCCCGTGGGCGGTGACGACTTCGGCGGGCATCGAGCGCAGCGTCGCCGACGCCAACGACCCGATCATTTCGCCCGATGCCGAGGTCAAGAATACCGGCTACGTGTCGGCCGGGCTGATCGTGCCGGTGGCCGACAGCTTCACGCTGAACTCGAGCGTCACCTACTCGGTGTCGGAATCGAACTACGACCTCTCCAACTACGACAACACCGCCGTCAGCGTCGGCGTGAGCAAGAGGTTCTGACCATGCGCCTCATTGCAGCTTCAGCCCTCTTCCTGCTCGGCCTCGCGGCGCCAGCCCTCGGCGAAACCAATGTCGGCGTCACTTCGGCGGTGAACCAGGACGCCCGGGGCGCGGTGGGCGCCAATGTGCGCACCATCTCGCTCGGCGACAGCGTCGTCTTCAACGAGCGCATCCAGACGGGCGGCAGCGGCCTCGTGCAGGTGCTGCTCGCCGACGGCACCACCTTCATGGTCGGCCCCAACTCCGACCTCGTCATCGACCAGTTCGTCTACGATCCCAATGCCGGCACGGCACAGGTCACCGCCAGCTTCACCAAGGGCGTGCTGCGCTTCATCGGCGGGCAGACGTCGAAGACCGAGAACGGCGTCACCATCAACACGCCGGTCGGCACCATGGGCATCCGCGGGGCCATGGTCGACATCGTGCTCGATCCGCCCGCCGGCACGCCGCCGCATATCGACATGCTGTTCGGCAACGAGGTGACGCTGGAGCAGGGCCAGCAGCTGCTCGGCCGGCTCTATGCCGCGGGCTACTCGCTGGCGCTGGGTGCCGATGGCAGCTTCGACGTGCTGAAGACGCCGCCGGGCTGGGGCAGCCAGATCCAGGCGGCGCTTGCCGGTGCGCCCGGCACCAAGGGCGGTGCGCCCAAGGGCCCGAGCGACGGCGAGGTCAAGGAGTCCGAAGTCGCCGAAAACAATTCGGGCAACGGCGTCGACAAGAATACGCCGGGCAACCCGCCGCTCACGCGGGAAGAGCTCGACGCCCTGCTGCGTGCCGCGGCGAAGTACGACGAACTGAGGGACTTCATCCTCAACAACCAGCATCCGCAGGGCTTTGTCGGCGGCGTCCTCACCGGCAGCTATGATTGCGACGAGTACGAGAACTGCTACACGCCCAACGCGCCCGGCATCACGGCGTTCAAGATCACCAGCGACGGCGAGAACCTGCTGACGTTCTCGCCCACCTATGCCGACCTCGCCTTCGACATGGACGGCACCCCGGTGCGGATCAAGGCCAGCTTCCTCAGCGCCGCGCCCACCTGCACCACCGGCTGCGCGATGGTCGAGTATGAAGGCGGCCCCGATGGCGGCGAGCTCCGGTTCAGCCTCGACGGCGGCGCCCCGATCGTGGTGCCCACCAGCAGCGACTTCCTCTATGCCTTCGACGATCCGCGCGAAGACAACCCGATGAACGAAGTGCCTGACCCCTACGACAACCCGGAACTGACGCTCGCCGACCAGCTCGACTGCGCCGATTGTGCCGGGTTCATCAAGTGGGGCTTCTGGGGCTTCACCGCGGAAGGCGTGGCGGTGGGGGACGTGAGCGGCGATGTCGACTACCTCGGCACCTGGGTCGCGGGCGACCTGACCACCAAGGCGCAGATGAGCAACCTCGCGGAGCTAAACGAGGGTAATTTCCAGGCCCACTATTCCGGCGATGCCGTTGGCGTCGTCTACAACGAGGATGCGGGGGAGGGCGGCTCGCGCTACGTCGCCACCGGCGACCTCGCCATGGCGTGGAACTTCGGTGCCCGTGCCGGCACCGTCGACATCACCAATTTCGACGGCGAGCACCGCGGCGACGGCTACGGCCTCGACATCCACTACGACGTGACCGGCGCCGCCGACGGCAGCAACGGCTTCCTCGGCTATGTCGGGGGCGAGGGCACGGCCGGCGTCGTGGAAGGCGCCTTCGTCAACGATGGCCCCAACGTCGCGGCCGGCGTGATCGGCAACTGGAGTTACGCCGAGTCCAGCTACTACGGCAGCGACTATCCCGGCTACAGCGTGGGCGGAGTGTTCATGGGCGTGCAGTCACCGCCGCCGTGAGCCAGGTCGCGCCCGCCCCGGCCCGATGCTGAAAGGGCCGCTCAAACCCACGCGCTCGCGCGCCGACAGGCGGCGGGCGCTTGCCGTCTGGGCGGCCGGGTTCGCCACGCTCGCCGCCATGCTGGTGTTCGGCGCCCTGCAGCGGCCGTTGCTCGACCGGCTTACCAACCTCGTCTTCGATACCTACCAGCGCATCATGCCGCGCGCCGAAGCCGGGGCGCCGGTGGCGGTGGTGGATATCGACGAAGCCTCGATCGCGCGGCTGGGCCAGTGGCCATGGCCGCGCACCACGCTGGCAGAGCTCGTCGACCGGCTGGGGCAGGCGGGCGCGGCCACGGTCGCATTCGACATCGTTTTCCCCGAGGCCGACCGCACCTCGATGGCGGCACAGGCCGAGCTGCTGCGGCAAGCCGGGGCCGAGGTGACGCTTCCGGCCAGCGGCGCTGTCAGTAACGACGCAGTGTTCGCCGAGGCTATCGCCCGCAACAGCGTGACGCTGGGGATCGCCATCTCCAACGAGACCGACGCGGCGCTGCCCCCGCCCAAGGGCGGCTTCGCCTTCGGGGGCGCCGATCCCAAGACCTACCTGCCGGCCTTTTCGGGCGGGGTCGGCAACATCCCCGAAATCACCGCGCCGGCGCTCGGCCTCGGCTCGTTCTCGTTCCCCACCGCCGTCGACGGCGTCGTGCGGACGGTGCCGCTGGTCTTTTCGGCGCAGGGCAACCTCTACCCCTCGCTCGGGCTCGAGGCGTTGCGGGTGGCGCAGGGGGCGGGCAGCTATGTGGTCCGCTCGACGGGGGCCAGCGGCGAGGCCGATACCGGCAAGCCGGCCATGGCGGCGCTCAGGGACGGGTCACTCGAGGTGCCCACCGGCGCGATGGGCGATTTCTGGATCTACTATTCGGGCCTCCCCTCGATGCCCACCGTCCCGGCGGCCGAGGTGCTGTCGGGTGACATGGCGGCGCTCTCGGCGGCGGTCGGCGGCCGCATCGTGCTGGTGGGAACCAGCGCCGTCGGCCTCCGCGATATCGTGTCGGTGCCGATGGGC
>JAEYTN010000445.1 GCA_023433985.1 Pseudomonadota bacterium
CATCTGGATGCAGGGGTCCCGCCTCGACGGATTGCAGTTGCTCGACGTTCTCCAGACCCAGCACCCGGACGTCCCCGTTGTCATGATCTCGGGTCATGGCAACGTCGAAACCGCCGTCTCGGCGATCCGCCGCGGCGCGTATGACTACATCGAGAAACCGTTCAAGATCGACCGGCTGCTGCTGATCACGCAGCGCGCCATGGAGGCGACGCGCCTCAAATCCGAGGTCGCGGACCTGCGCGAACGCAGCACCAGCAAAGCCACCGATATGGTGGGCTCCTCGCCAGCGTTGCAGCAGGTGCGGGGCATCATCGAGAAATCGGCGCCGACCAACTCCCGCATCTTCGTCGCCGGCGCCTCGGGTACCGGCAAGGGCCTTGTCGCCCGGCAGTTGCACATGCGCTCGCAGCGCGCCGAAGCCCCGTTCGTCGAGATCAACTGCTCGCTCTATTCGCCCGACGAAGTGCAGGTCGTGCTCTTCGGCCGCGAGACACGAGAAAAGACCGGCGTGCTCCGCACTGAGGTCGGCGCGCTCGAACGTGCGCACGGCGGCACGCTCTACCTGAGCGAGGTGGGCACGCTCCCGCCCGCGGCGCAGCAGGCGCTGCTCCGAACGCTGGTGGAAAGCAAGTTCAACCGGGTCGGCGGCGCGGTAGCGGTGCCGATCGACGTGCGGGTGATCTCGTCGAGCTCGCAGAACATCGCTTCGCTGATCGAGGCGGGACAGTTCCGGTCGGACCTGTTCCATCGGCTGTCCATCGTCCCCGTGCAGCTGACGCCGCTGAAGGAGCGGCGCGAGGACATTCCGCCGCTGGTGGACGTGTTCATCGAGCAGATCTGCAAGCTGCACAACCTGCGCAGCCTGTCGGTGGGCCCGGATGCAGTGGCGGTGCTGCAGGCGCAGGACTGGCCCGGCAACGCCCGGCAGTTGCGCAACTCGATCGAGCGGCTGCTGATCCTGGTGAAGGACCAGGCGCCGGCAGATGGGGTAATCACCGCGGCGCTCCTGCCCTCCGATATCGGCGAGGTGTTGCCGACAGTCGGCGACAGCGACTCGTCGGCGCACCTGATGAGCCTGCCGCTGCGCGACGCCCGTGAAGTGTTCGAACGCCAGTATCTGCTGGCCCAGATCGAGCGCTTCGGCGGGAACATTTCGAAGACCGCCGAATTCGTCGGCATGGAACGCAGCGCTTTACACCGAAAGATCAAGTCGCTCGGACTTTGATCCTCCACCAGCGGGCGGGTAGGCATGAAAATTCTTCTGTGCCATACTGCTAAGCGAGTGGGAGACTGATAAGCAACGGGGCAGGGATGGCGGTCCTTGCCCGGGAAACTAGCAATGTGGCCCGGTGACCGTCAGGACAGCTCCGACCACGACAAGAGGCCTACGAATGCCCAGCGAAAAGACCCAGAACCTTCAGGATGCCTTCCTCAATCATGTCCGCAAGCAGAAGGTCCCGGTCACGATCTTCCTCGTGAACGGGGTCAAGCTGCAGGGCGTGATCACCTGGTTCGACAATTTCTGCCTGCTGCTGCGCCGCGACGCCCAATCGCAGCTGGTTTACAAGCACGCCATCTCAACGATAATGCCCGGCGCGCCGATCCAGCTGTTCGATCCCGAGCACGCGACCGACGATTGAGCCGGCAGCGGCCATGAAACCGTCGGACATGACGTAAATTCTGCTTGCGCGCCTGTACGGAAGCGATCGCTTTGTCGTTGAGCGCCGAAGGACCCTATGACCGACGATTTCGACGACTTTGACGGCTCGAAGCCGGAACGCGAGCGATTCATCGACCACCGCACCGCCCCCACGAGGGTAGGGCTGGTGGTACCGGAAGTGCGCGGCCTGCTGACCAACCACACGATCGAGGCCCGCAAGGGCGAGTTCGAGGGCCTGGCCGAAGCGATCAATGTCGAGGTCGTGTTCTCGGAGGTGTTCAAGGTCCGCGAGATCAAGCCCGCGACCTTCCTTTCGGGCGGACATGTCGAGGACATCGCGAAGCGGGTGAAGGACGGCAAGATCGAGCTGCTGCTGGTCGACACCAGCCTGCATCCGATCCAGCAGCGCAACCTCGAGAAGGAAACCGGTACCAAGGTGCTGGATCGCACCGGGCTGATCCTCGAGATCTTCGGCGAGCGGGCGGCGACCCGCGAAGGCGTGCTGCAGGTCGAGCTGGCGCATCTCAACTACCAGAAGAGCCGGCTGGTCCGGTCGTGGACCCACCTCGAGCGCCAGCGCGGCTCGGGCGGCTTCGGCTTCATGGGCGGCCCCGGCGAGACCCAGCTCGAATCCGATCGCCGCCAGTTGCAGGACCGCATCAAGCTGCTCGAGGAGCGGCTCGACAAGGTGCGGCGCATCCGTGGCCAGCAAAAGGGCCGCCGCGATGGCGTGCCGTTCCAGGTGGTGGCTCTCGTCGGCTATACGAACGCCGGAAAATCCACGCTGTTCAACGCGTTGACGGGGGCAGGGGTGTTCGCCAAGAACCTGCTCTTCGCGACGCTGGACACCACGGTGCGCAAGATCGAGCTGCCGCATGGCCGCGAGGTGATGCTGTCGGACACCGTGGGCTTCGTCTCCGACCTGCCCACCGACCTCATCGCCGCCTTCCGGGCGACGCTGGAAGAGGTGGTGGAGGCCAACGTCATCCTGCACGTGCGCGACGTTTCGAATCCCGACCACGCGGCGCAGGCGACGGACGTGCTGAAGGTGCTCGGCGAACTGGGCGTCGAACCCGAGACGACGCCGATCATCGAGGTGTGGAACAAGGTCGACCTGCTGCCGCCGGAAGAAGACGGATCGTCGCCGCTCGCGACCCTTTTGCCCATGGGCAAGGTGTCGGCGACCGTGCCGGTGTCGGCGGTGACCGGGCAGGGGCTCGATACGCTGCTCGACACGATCGAGAAGGTCCTTGGCGGGCAGTCGCGTACCTATCGCGTGATGGTGCCGCATACGGAGGGGGCGAACCTCGGCTGGCTGTACGGGCACGCCGAGATCATTGCGCGCGAAGAGCCGAGCGAGGAAGGGCAGGTGTACGAGGTGCGGGTAGAGCCCCGGCACAACGCCGCCTTCAGCCAGCGCTTTGCCGGGCGGATCGAGGCCACCGAGCGGCCTTAGCTGCGCTCCCGGGCGCGGATCTCGTTCCAGTAGCCGTCGAGGCGCTCTAGGCCCGCTTCCGGCAGCGGCACGGCGTCTTCCTTCGCCCGCCCTTCGACGTAGCGGAAGCGGCGGGTGAACTTGGCGTTGGCGTCGCGTAACGCCGCCTCGGGCTCAACGCCGAGCTTGCGGGCCAGGTTGGCGGCGGCGAACAGCAGGTCGCCGAGTTCCTCCTGCACCTTGGCCTTCTCATCGGCTTCGGCGGCGGTCGCCACTTCGTCCAGTTCCTCACGGACCTTGGCAAGGGTTTCGCGCCAATCCGGCCAGTCGAACTGCACCGTGGCGGCGCGGCGGCTCAGCTTTTCGGCGCGGGCAAGGGCAGGGAGGACGTTGGGGACGTCGTCGAGCAAAGAGGGTGCGGCGGCCTGCTTGCGGGCGGCCTTCCTGGCGCGCTCCTCCGCCTTTACCTCATCCCACTTGGCCTTGGCGCCACCGGCATTTCGCGCCGCTTCCTCACCGAAGACATGAGGATGTCTACGTATAAGCTTCTCGGTGATGGCATAAATGACGTCGCCAATGTCGAACAGGCCCTGCTCGGACGCCATCTGCGCGTGGTAGACGGGCTGCAGCAGGAGGTCGCCGAGCTCCTCGCGCAGATCGGAAAAGTCTTTCCGCTCAATGGCATCGGCGACTTCGTAGGCTTCTTCAATCGTGTAGTTCGAGATCGAGGCGAAGTCCTGCTCGAGGTCCCACGGGCAGCCGCCATCCGGGTTGCGGAGCGCCGCCATGATTTCGAGCAGGCGGGAGAGGTCGCGGGACGGCTCCATAAGAAACTCCGAGCAGGAACAGTGTCTTAGGTTAGCGTAAGCTCGACGGTGTGGCTGCCGAGCGTGGCCTTGACGTGGCCGGGGCCCGGCACCGGGACGAGGCCACAGAGCGAACCGGTGGTGACGATGGTGCCGGCCTTCAGCGGGTAGGCGGGAACCTGGTTCTTCGCATAGGCGATGAACGAATTGAGGACCGTTCCGAAGCTGTGCTTGGCGCTTCCTGAATGAAGCTGAACGCCATCCAACGAAAGCTGAACGTCGAATGCGTCGATATCGGCGCCGGATTCGCGCGCGGCCGGATCGATGACGTAGCCATAGGACGACATGTTGTCGGCGAGACCACCTTGCACGCTGGCCGCCAGCCGGTCGCGATAGCGCGTGCCACACACTTCGATGCCGACGAAATAGTGGTCGATGGCCTCGATGATGGCGGCGTCGTCGGCGTTGGCCGTTTCGGCCGAGAGGTCCGCGCCCAGCACCAGCCCGACTTCGACCTCGAGACCGGTGACGGTAGCGCGCGACAGCTGGAAGCCGCCGGACCGGCCGAAGCGCGACGCGAAGATCGGCGCCGCGATGCCGGTACCGTCGGGCTGCACGGCCGTCTTGATCAGTCCCGCCGTCTCGCCGAGCGCCGCGAGCACGCCGGCCTGGATGCGATAGGCGGCAGCCCGGTCGATGTCGGAGAAGAGGGTGGCATCGACGGTGGACTGGCTGGCCCGGTGAGCAGCCACAAGCTGCTGGATCAGATCGGCCTCGGTGGTCATTCTACGCGCATCTCCCATTCGCATAAGATATATTATGGAACTCGCACATGTGCCGACGAGCGCCAGGCTGTTGCCAATCTACCAGGCCCTGAGGCACTGCAGAGTTCGTTTGCCGGCCCTCTATCGCACGGAGACGCGTTGGGAGGATATCTCAACGTTAGGTGCGACTGCGATATTGCATGGTGCAGTCGCGGGCGGTCGCACCGCACATTGCTGGGTTCATCGCGTCGCTGCCGCAGGCCGATGTACATGCGCGTGGTGGCGAGTGACCATGACCCGTCGATGGCGGATCGAGCTTCGGCCGCCGTCTGGGCCGATCCGGGTGCTGCCGGCGGGCTCCGGCGCCGTCCCTAGCCTCTTTCCAGCGCGTCTTTGTCGTGAAACTGTCGCGCTAGCGATTGACGCGGTTTCATGCTCCGCGCAATTTGTCGACAAGATGCATGCACATGCATCGCGACGTGTCTGCCGGACCTCCGGTATCGGGGGACGAACTTGAGTGCGGCGAGGGAAAAACCGCACGACTGGGAGAGAACAAGACATGCAGAACCTGTTGAAATCCGCCGCGGGCCTTGCGCTGGCCCTTACGCTCGCCGTGCCGGCCGTGGCGCAGGACACGCTCACCATCGGCCTGCTGGTGCCGACGACCGGGTCCGAGGCCACCTATGGGCAGGACATGGCGAACGCCGCCAACCTCGCCATCTCCGAGATCAACGCCGCCGGCGGCGTGCTCGGCAAGCAGCTGAGCTCGGTAGTGGGCGACGACGCCTGCGACGCACAGCAGGCCGTGAACGCTGCGAGCAAGCTCGCTTCGTCGGGCGTGGTCGGCATCGTCGGTGGCTACTGCTCGGGCGCCACATTGCCGACGCTGAAGATCTTCGGCGACGCCAAGCTGCCGATGATCATCCCGGCAGCCAACTCGACCAAGCTGATCCCGGAGAACCCGGGCAACGTGTTCATGGTCAACTCGACCGGCAACGATCAGGTCGCCAAGGCCATCGAGTACTTCAACGCCCACAACATCAAGTCGATCGCCATCGTCAACCAGGGCGACGCCTACTCGCAGGACCTCGCGGACCTGACCAAGAAGAACTGGGAAGCCGCGGGTAACACGGTGACCTCGTTCGAGACCACCAACAAGGGCGAGCAGGACTATTCGTCGGTCGTGACCTCTATCAAGTCGGGCAATCCCGACGCCGTGTTCTGGACCGCCTACTACGCCGATGGCGGCTTGCTGATCCGCCAGCTGCGCGAACAGGGCTATCAGGGCCTGATCGCCGTGGGCGACGGTTCGAACTCACCGGAACTGTTCAAGATCGCCGGCCCCGCCGCGGAGGGTGTGATCGGCTTCTCGAACCCCACGGCCGAGTTCCTGCCGGAGGCCAAGACCTTCGCCGAGAACTACCAGAAGGCCTACGGCACCGCCCCTGGCCCCTACTCCACCCTGACCTACGACGCGACCAAGCTGCTCGCCTGGGCCTTCACGACGGCCGGTAGCACCGATTTCGACAAGGTCGTCGAGACGCTGCAGGGCGCCAACTTCACCGATACGATCTCGGGCGCGATTGCCTTCACGCCCGAAAAGACCCTCGCCCGCTCCAACTTCGTGGTGCTGGAAGGCAAGGGCGGCGCCTGGACGCTGGCGCAGTAATCGGC
>JAEYTN010000489.1 GCA_023433985.1 Pseudomonadota bacterium
CTTCCAGACCGAGCGCGGCGGCCAGTGGACCAAGGGCAAGTCGTCAGACACCTTCGGCCCCATCGGCCCGTGGCTCGTCACCAAGGACGAAGTGCCCGATCCGCAGAACCTCTCCATGTGGCTCGAAGTCGATGGCCACCGCTACCAGAACGGCTCGACCAAAACGATGATCTTCGGCGTCGCGCACCTCGTGGCCTACCTGAGCCAGTTCATGAGCCTGCAGCCGGGTGACGTGATCACCACCGGCACGCCTCCGGGCGTCGGCATGGGCCAGAAGCCGAACCCGATCTGGCTGAAGCCCGGCCAGGTCATGCGCCTGGGCATCGAAGGCCTCGGCGAGCAGCAGCAGAAAACCTACGCCTACGCCGGCTGAGCCGGCCAGCGCGAGAGAGACCGAAGGGCGCCCACGTGGCGCCCTTCCTGTTTTGGCGGCAGAGTTCCGTTCGGCGTCGCTACCGCCACTTGATTGTGACATGGGGCTCATGCACCCCACCGTCCATGCAGCGCGGCTCCGTCACCGAAGTCTTCCTCGCCTTCCTGAGCCTCGGTTGCACCAGCTTCGGCGGACCGGTGGCGCACCTGGGCTATTTTCGCACCGAGTTCGTCGAGCGCCGCAAATGGCTCGATGACGCCGCCTATGCCGATCTCGTCGCGCTCTGCCAGTTCCTGCCCGGTCCCGCCTCGAGCCAGGTCGGCATGGCGCTCGGCAAGCTGCGTGCCGGCTATCCCGGTGCCGTGGCTGCCTTCATCGCCTTCACCCTGCCCTCCGTGCTGCTGCTCCTCGCCGTCGCCTGTGGCGCCACCGCGCTGGCTGGCCCCCATGCGGAAGGCGCGCTGCACGGCCTGAAGCTCGCCGCCCTCGCCGTGGTCGCGCAGGCGGTCTGGGCCATGGCGAAGTCGCTCACACCGGACTGGTTCCGGCGCGCCATTGCCCTGGTCGCCGCCGCCATCGCCCTGCTCTTCCCCTCCGCCCTCACGCAGGTCGCGCTGATCGCCATCGCGGCGATCGTCGGCCTCGCCCACCCGGCACCCCGCGGTCCGCTGGCGCCGCCACGCCGGGCCGACCTCGCCTGGCTCGGCCTCTTCGTCCTGCTGCTGGTCGCGCTCCCCCTCCTCGCGCTTACCGGCGACCCGACGGTTACGGTCGCGGAAAAGTTCTACCGCACCGGCGCGCTGGTCTTCGGCGGCGGTCACGTCGTGCTGCCTCTGCTCGAGGCCGAACTCGTCACTCCCGGCCTCATCCCCCGCGACCTGTTCCTCGCCGGCTATGGCGCCGCACAGGCCGTTCCCGGCCCGCTCTTCGCCTTCGCAGCCTATACCGGCGCCCTGCTGGGCAGCCCGCCGAACGGCCTCTGGGGCGCCACCCTGGCGCTGGTGATGATCTACCTGCCGAGCTTCCTGCTGGTCTTCGCCACGCTTGACTGGTGGCAGTCGCTGCGCCGCAACGCCCGCCTCCGCAACGGCCTCAACCTCGCCAACGCCGCCGTCGTCGGCCTGCTGCTCGCCACTCTCTACGATCCCGTCGCCACCGACAGCATCCGGGCGTGGCCCGACCTGCTCTGGGCCGCCGCCGCGCTGGCGCTGCTCTTTCTCAAGTTCCCGCCGCCCCTGGTCGTCCTCGCCAGCGCCCTGCTCGGCACCGGCCTGGCGCTGCTTTAGCTCAGGGCCGCCGCGCCACGAGGTCAATCTCCACCAGCGCCCCGACTGCCAGCCCGGTCACGCCCACCGTCGTCCGCGCCGGCAGCTTCCCCGCCTCGAAGAAGCTCGGCCACAGCGCGTTCAGCGCCGCATAGTCCCGCTCGAACTGCGTCAGGTAGATGCGCGCCATCGTCACGTGCTCGAGCCCAAGGCCAATGCCGCCCAGCACCACCTTGAGGTTATCGATCACCCGGCGCGTCTGTGCTTCGATCCCCTCGGGCAACGGCGCATCGGGCGCGGCCGGATCGGTTGGCATCTGCCCGGTGACGAACACCCAGCCATCGGCTTCCACCGCGTGGCTGAACGGCGCCACGGGCCGCGGGCCCGCCGAGATCATGTGGTGGATAGGCAGGCTCATGCGACACGACTCCTCTGGTCAACCCAAAGTTGTCGACCCCGCCGCCGTCACAGTGTCAATCCGCCCTTCAGCCGGTGTTCACCCATAGTTCATCGCACCGACATCATTGTGACCACATCCGGGTCGACACGGGCCCTTCCCGCCTGTGCCCAAGCATGACACCCTGTGCGGATTACCGGGGGCACGAGGAGCACTTCACCAAGCATGTTCGCTTTTATCCACGATATTTCCGCCTGGCTCGAAGCCATCCTCACCGCGATCTCCTCGAACTTCTGGCTCTCGCTGCTCTTCATCTTCCTGGTCTGCATCGGCGAGGCCGTCTTCATCCTCGGCCTGCTGGTCCCCTCGCTGCCCATCCTGCTGCTTACCGGCGGCCTCATCGCCCAGGGCGCGCTGCCCTTCTGGCCCATCTTCTTTGCCGCTGCGCTCGGCGCCATCATCGGCGACGCCATCTCCTATTCGGTGGGTTACCTGCTGAAAGACCGGATCAAGACGGTCTGGCCATTCAACAAGAACGTCGCGCTGATCGAGAAGGGCGAGTTGTTCTTCGCACAGCACGGCGGCAAGGCCATCTTCATCGGCCGCTTCATCACCGGCGTGAAGGCCGTGATCCCCGGCGTCGCCGGGATGATGGGCATGTCCTACCGGCACTTCACGGTCATCAACGTCATCTCCGCCTTCGTCTGGGCTGCCGCGCACATCCTGCCCGGCATGCTGCTGACCGGCTGGCTCAAGTCGATCGGTCTCAGCCTCGAGCTGGTGATCATCGTCGGTGCCCTGGTGCTCACCGTGCTCTTCGTCCTTATCCACTTCTGGAAGAAGATCGTCCTCGCCATCGCGCCCTTTCTAGGTGAGTTCGGCCGCTCCTTGCAGGCGCGGCTGAAGGCGGGCGAAGCCGGCCACTAACCGGCGCACTCACGAAAAGCCTACTTGCGCCCGCTTCCCGGCGGGCGGAGTATTATCGCCATGCGCACCCTGGTTCGACTGCTTCGGTCGGCTCTGGCGCCGCTTTTCGCGGCAGCCCTGCTGGCGCTGTCGCTTCCCGCGCTCGCCGAAGATGCCAAAGTCGACGAGGCGCTCGACCAGCTCTTCGCCGAGCTCCGCATCGCCCCCGATCCGGGCACTGCGCAGCAGATCGACCAGGCCATCTGGGCCGTGTGGACCAACCCGACCGATCCCGCCCTCAATGCCCGCATGCGCGAGGTGCTGATCGCCCGCGGCACCGGCAACATCGCCGAGGCACTGCGCCTCCTCGATCGGCTGGTGGTGGACTACCCAGATTATTCCGAGGGCTGGAACCAGCGCGCCACCATCCACTACATGATGGGCAACCTCGATCTTTCCGTCGCCGACTGCGCCCGGGTGCTGGCGCTGGAGCCGCGCCATTTCGGCGCCCTCTCCGGCCGGGCCCTGATCTACCTGCAGC
>JAEYTN010000600.1 GCA_023433985.1 Pseudomonadota bacterium
CTCCTTCACCATGCCGCTGATCCTCTGCGCGCTCTCGATCCCGATGCTGGGCGAAACGGTGGGCTGGCGCCGCTGGGCGGCCATGGCCGTCGGCTTCATCGGCGTGCTGGTGATCGTGCAGCCGGGCACCGAAGCCTTCCATCCGGCGGTGATCCTGTCGCTGATCACCGCCGTGTTCAGCGCGCTCTACAACCTGCTGACCCGCAAGCTGGCAGGCGTCGATTCTACCGTCACCCAGCAGTTCTACGCCGCGGGCGTCGCGACCGTCTGCGTCGCGCCGTTCTCGTTCGGCGGCTGGACCTGGCCAAGCGAGTGGCTCGGCTGGTCGGCGTTCGTCGGCATCGGCGTCGCGGCGCTGATCGGGCACCTCTTCGTCACCACCGCCCACCGCTATGCGCCCGCCTCGGTGCTGGCGCCGTTCGGCTACCTGCACATCTTCTTCATGACCGGCGCCAGCTGGTTCGTGTTCAACCAGCCACCCGACATCTGGATCTTCGTCGGCGCCCCCATCGTCATGGCCTCCGGCTTCTACATCTGGCTCCGCGAACGCAAGCTCGCCCGCCAGGTGGTCACCGAGGTGACGGTCGAGGACTAGGGCCTGTTCCCCATCACATTGCGAGCCGGGGGCTTGCAAACGGCTTCGCGGCGGGCGATTGCCTTCGTGGTCGCTTTCTCTCACGATCCGCGAAATTCAGGGTGGGGACCCTTATGCCTTCCATCAAGCTGGTAGATGCCAAGCTCCCCGAGTTTGGTGTGCCAAAGACTCGTCCTGAACTCGACCGCTCGGTTTATGCGCAACGTTCCGCGGCGCTGGCCCGTGCCCGCCGCGCTGCAGGGCTCGACGCGGTGGTCGTCTATGCCGACCGCGAGCACTCGGCGAACATGAGCTACCTCACCGGCTTCGATCCTCGTTTCGAGGAGGCGCTGCTGGTCATCGTGCCCGACACTACGCCGACGCTGCTGGCGGGCCCCGAGAACCTCGGACGCGCTGCCGACTCGCTGATCGATGTCGAGGCGCGACTCTATCCGCCCTTCGGTCTCCTCGGGCAGGACCGCTCCAAGACCCCCTCCCTCGAGGAAGTGCTGCGCAACGCCGGCATCCGGCCGCAGCATCGAGTCGGCGTGCTCGGCTGGAAGTATTTCGGGCCCTATGAGGCCGCCAAGCCCGAGGCCTGGCTCGAAACGCCGAGCTACATCGTCGACGTGCTGCGCCGGATCGTCGGGGCCGATGGACGGGTGATGAACGCCAACGCGCTGCTGATGCATCCGGTGACGGGGCTGCGCGCCGTCAACGAGATCGTGCAGATCGCCCAGTTCGAGTTCGGCGCCGTGGCGTGCTCCGAGGCGGTCAAGACCTTGATCCGCAGCGTCCGGCCCGGGATGACCGGCTTCGAGGCCGCGCAGACCATGCGGCTCGGCGTGCTTCCGCACTCGTGCCACACCATGTTCTCGTCCGGTGACCAGTTGGTCGGCCTCAACAGCCCGTCGGGCAACGTGCTGAAGCCGGGCGACCCGATGACTACGGCGGTCGGCTACTGGGGTGGCCTTTCGAGCCGGATGGGTTGGCTCGTCGAGGACGAGTCGGGACTGCCCGAAGACGTGCGCGACTATGTCGACAAGCTGGCGGGGCCGTATTTCGCCTGCGCCGCCGAGTGGTACGAGACCATCGGCATCGGCGTGACCGGCGGCGAGCTGGATGCTGTCGCGCGGCGGCATCTCGACACGCCGTTCTTCAACCTGGTGCTGAATCCCGGCCATCTCATCCATTTGGACGAGTGGATGAATACGCAGGTCTATCCCGGCTCACGCGAGCCGTTCCTGTCGGGGCAGATGGTGCAGGTCGACATCATCCCGGCGGCCGGGCCTCCGTACTACGGCGCCAATATCGAGGACGGCATTGCGCTGCTCGATAAGGCCGGCCGTGACCAGCTCAAGGCCGAGTTCCCTGACGTTTGGGAGCGGGTGGAGGCGCGGCGGGCTTTCATGATCGACGTTCTCGGCATCCGGCTGAAGCCCGAGGTGCTGCCCATGTCGAACCTGGCGGCCGCGATGCCGCCCTTCTGGCTGAGTCCGGACCGGATCGTTGCGCGGGCGTGATGCGAGCCATTTGCAGCGCTTGCCAATTTGACCGAGGCGCCTTATCTCTTTGAGGATCGACATTTGGCTGAAAGGCCGTATGCCACCGCTTCCGGTCAGGCGCACGCTTTGAAGACTCCAAACATCGACTGACCGGGCAGGGGATCGCATCGTTCTGCCCAAAACACATGCGAAGAGGGACTACCCGATGGAAAAGGGCACCGTCAAATTCTACAACGATCAGAAGGGCTACGGCTTCATTCAGCCCGATAACGGCGGCAAGGACGTGTTCGTGCATGCCACCGCGCTGCAGCGTTCCGGCATGGCCGGCCTCGCTGAGGGCCAGAAGGTCTCCTTCGAGACCGGCGAAGACCGCCGCACCGGCAAGGTCGCCGTCACCGAGATCGCTCCCGCCTGACCTGATCGGCAGGGAATGAATTGAGCCGGGCGCTCCCTAGTGGTGCGCCCGGCTTTTTCTATGGGGTCGCGATGTCTTCGGCGCGAACCGGCTTCGCCTCGGTGGCCTCGGCCCGGGGGGTGACGGGCCGAGGCCCGCTTCCTGCCTCGCCCCAGGTGATGAGCCGGGCGCTCCGGTGGCCTGTCAGGTAGATCCAGAGCCAGCTGATGGCCACCGAGACACGATTCTTGAGCCCGATCAGGAAGTAGATGTGGGCGAGGCCCCAGGCCCACCAGCCGATCCGGCCGGTGAGCTGCAGCCAGCCGAAGTCGATCACCGCCGCGCTGCGCCCGATGGTGGCGATGTCGCCGAGGTGCCCGTAGCGGAACGGTGGCACGGCCTCTCCCGCGAGCCGGGCGCGAATGGCCCGGGCGGCGTGCTTGCCGCCTTGCTTCGCCGCATCCCCGATACCCGGCACCGGCTTGCCGTTCGGCGACAGCACCGTCACCGTGTCGCCGATGGCGAAGATGTTCGGGCTGCCCGGCACCGTCAGGTCGGGGTTGACCTTGATGCGGCCCGCCCGGTCCGC
Source organism: Pseudomonadota bacterium (assembly GCA_023433985.1). Taxonomy (GTDB): domain Bacteria; phylum Pseudomonadota; class Alphaproteobacteria; order Rhizobiales; family Devosiaceae; genus Devosia_A. Next base: position 3,063 of record JAEYTN010000600.1, read on the forward strand.
CTCGGCGCCCAGCCATTTCGCGGCGGGCGAGGCGAGCACTCCGGCGGCCCAGATGATGGTGTGCGCAGCCAGGGTCTTGCCGCCATAGGTCACGGTATCGGCGGTGACCTCGGTTACCGCTTGGCCGAGATGCACCTCCACGCCAAGCCGCCGCAGCGCGCCCACGGCGTACTCCGACAGGCTTTCGCGGAAATTGGGCAAGACGCGCGGACCGGCTTCGATCAGGATCACCCGCGCCTCTTCGGGGTGGATCGACCGGAACTCGTCACGCAGCGTCAGCCGCGCCAGCTCGATGATCGAGCCCGCCAGCTCGACGCCAGTGGGACCGGCGCCGATGATGGCGAAGGTGAGGAATGCCCGGCGCTTCTCCGGGTCGGTCTCCCGCTCGGCCGCTTCGAAGGCGATGAGCAGGCGCCGCCGCATGGCGGTTGCGTCCTCGAGCGTCTTGAGGCCGGGTGCGAAGGGCTCCCAGTCGTCATGCCCGAAATAGGCATGGCGCGCGCCAGTCGCGATGATGAGGCTGTCGAATGGGACGCGGCTGCCATCCTCGAGTGCCACCAGCTGCGCGACCTTGTCGATGCCGGTGACATTGCCCAGCACCGTGGTGACCTCGGGCCGATGCTTGACGAGCATGCGGATCGGCCAGGCAATCTCGGAGGGCGATAGCGAGGTAGTCGCCACCTGGTAGAGCAGCGGCTGGAACAGGTGGTGGTTGCGGCGGTCGATGATGGTGATGTCGACATTGGCGCCCTTCAGCGCGCCGATGGCGGCAAGCCCGCCGAAGCCGCCGCCGATAATGACGACGCGATGCCTTTGAGCCCTGTCGGTCATGGTCTTAACCCCGTTCGTCGCCCCAAACCACATATGGGGTTGGGGACGCCCAGGCTCAATCAACGGCCCCGGCGCGGGTTGCAGTCCTCGCATGCGCTGCCCGCAGGTAAGAACGGAGGGGGCCCGCATTTGCATGCATGGGGTGGACCCCCTCCGGCGGTGCTTTCGCGCTACCGCCGCCCCCGCGAAGGAGTGGGGCGGGATTCGGAGCTAGGCGACGCCGTCGAACTCGCGACGCGCCGCCTCGATGCTTTGCTGGTGCCGGACGGCGAAGGCGCCGAGGGGCGTGACGCTGCGGGCGAAATCGAGGCCGAGCTCGGTGAGCTCGTACTCGACCCGCGGCGGGATGGTGGCGAAGGCGACGCGCAAAGCAAAGCCGTGACGCTGCAGCGACCGCAGCGTGGAGGAAAGCTGCTTTTGAGAAATGCCCTCCACCGCGTGGGCTATCTCGTTGAAGCGCATGCGCTTGTGACGCAGCACCGCCAGCACGTCGATGGTCCAGCGGGCGCCCGCCAGGTCGAGGAGGTCGTGGACCAGTTCAAACTGCGGCGCTGCCATCGCGGCCTCCATTGTCGATCGGGTAGCCCTCGAACAGCACGCGTGCGGCCATTCGCCCGAAGGCCTGCCCGACGCTCGTGCGTACAGCATCGATGCCCTCGAATCCCTGCCAGCCGGAGACGCGGCGGAGCACCGATGTGACATAGAGCCGGCCCAGCGAGGGCAGGCGGCGCTGTTCGGTCATCACGAAGCGCAGCACCTTGGTGGCAGTGGGTTGCGCGAGGCTGGTCTCGATCACCTCGTCAGCTGGACCGGTGCCGACCGGCGTAGCCGGCAGGCAGTGCTCGGCCACGACACTGGCAACGAGCCCGAGCTTCGAACCGAAGTGATAGAGCACCGCGGACTTGCCGACACACGAGAGCCTGGCGACATCCTCGAGCCGGCCGTGCTCGTAGCCCTTCGCGAAGAACACCTCGAGCGCCGCTTCGATGATCTGGTCCCGCTTGCCGGCCTGGCGGCGGAAGTTGGGGACGCGGCGCGTGCTGGACGGCTTGTTGTCGGGAGGAGAGCTAGTCATGGATTCACCCCGGTAGGCTGATGCCCGGCCGCCTTGCGACGGCCGGAGCGGTTGTCATTCACCCATGGCGTGGGCGCGTTCCTCCGCCGTCATCACCCGCGGGGCAGGACGGCGAAGCAGGAAGACCAATGGCAGCGACAGGAAGGTCAGGATCATCATCAGGTGGAAGTCGTCGAGGAAGGCTAGCATCGCCGCCTGCTGCGTGATCATGCCGTGGAGAGAGCCCACGATGTTCTCGAACCCGCCATAGGCTGCCGCAAGGTCGCGGATCGGGCCGGAGTCGAGGGTGATGCGCTCGGCGAGCTCGCCGTAGTTCACCACCTGCATCTGCGCCAGGATCATGGTCACGATGGAGATGCCGACGCCCTGTCCGACATTGCGGACGAGGCTGAACATCGAGGTCGCATCGACGCGGTACTTGGCGTTGATCGTGGCGAACGCCAGCGAGTTGAGCGGCACGAAGACGAAGCCCATGCCGATGCCCTGGAGAAAGCCCGACAGCAGGATCGGCCCCGAGCCCATGACGACATCGAACTCGGTCATCATGTAGAGCGAGTAGCCCATCAGGATGGTGCCGGCGATGACGAGGTAGCGCGGGTCGTACCTCGAGACGAGACGACCGACCACGATCATCGACACCATGGTGCCGATACCGCGCGGACCCATCAGCAGGCCCGTCTCGATGACCGGAAACCCCATCAGGTTCTGCAGCATCGGCGGCAGCAGGGCGAGGCCCGAGAACAGCGTGATGCCGGTGAGCAGGATGAGGACGAGCCCGGTGACGAAGTTCCGGTCCTTGAACATCCCGAGGTCGAGGAACGGGTTGTTTGCCGTCAGGCAATGGACGACGAAGACCCAGAGCCCCGAGATCGACAGCAGCAGGTAAGCCCAGATTTCCGGCGAGTCGAACCAGCCCACGCCCTGGCCGCGGTCGAGCAGCATCTGCAGCGAGGCGACCGCGAGCGCCAGCATGCCGAAACCGAAGAAATCGAACTTGCGGATCTTGATCTGGCTGCGCGGCATCAGCGCGAAAAGCATCAGGAAGGCAACGATGCCCACCGGCAGGTTGACGAGGAAGACGGCGCGCCAGTTGAAGGTCTCGGTGAGCCAGCCGCCCAGCGTCGGCCCGATGATCGGGCCGAACATGATGCCGGCGCCGAAGATCGCCATGGCCTGCCCGAGCTGTTCGCGCGGGTTGATGTCCATCATCGTCGCCTGGGCGAGCGGCACCAGCACGGCGCCGAACACGCCCTGCATGACGCGGAACACGACCATCTGCGGCAGGCTGGTGGCGATGCCGCACAGCAGCGACGCGCCGGTGAAGCCGACCACGGCGATCAGCATCAGGTTGTGCCGCCCCAGCCGGTCGGAGAACCAGCCGGTAAGCGGCGTCGCGATGGCCGCGGCCACGATGTAGCTGGTGAGCACCCAGTTGATCTCGTCCTGCGAGGCGCCGAGGGAGGCGCGCATGTGCGGCAGGGCGACGTTGGCGATGGTGGTGTCGAGCACCTGCATGATGACGGCCACCATGATGGCAAGCGTCAGCAGGCCTTTGTTCTTCACCTCCACCGTCGGCTTGGAGACGGCGGCAGCAGCGGCCATTTTAGTTCGCCCTGGTTTCCGGCACGGTGCCTTCCGGCTTGGTGTCGACGTTGACGACGGCGCTCATGCCGGCGCGGAGCAAAGCGAGTTCGGTGCCCTCGATGCGCACGTTGACCGGGATGCGCTGCGTGACCTTCACCCAGTTGCCGGTGGCGTTCTGGGCGGGGATCAGCGCGAACTCCGCGCCGGTGGCTGCGCCGATCGAGTCGACATGTCCTTCGAACTTGACGCCTGGGAAGGCGTCGACTGTCACTTCGGCCGGCATGCCGGTCCGGATGCCGACGAACTGGGTTTCCTTGAAGTTGGCTTCCACCCAGACGTCGCCCGTTTCGACCAGCGTCGCGATGGTCGAGCCCGTGTTGATGAACTGCCCGACGTTGAGGCTGCCGACCTGGCTGACGATGCCGTCGGCAGGGGCGAGCACGGTCGTCTTGTCGAGGTTGCGCTGCGCCACGTCGCGGGCGGCAAGGGCCGCGCGCACTGCGGGATGGTCGTCCGCCTTGACGTTCGGATCGCCGCCGAGTGCCGCGGTGGCGCTCGCCACGTCCTGCTCCTCGAGCGCGACGTTGGACTGCGCCTGCTGCAGCGCCAGCCGCGAATCGTCGAGCGCGGATTCGGCCGAAATGCCCTGCTTCTGCAGGTTGCTGGCGCGGTCCCATTCCTTCTGCCGAATCTCAAGCGTCGCCTTGGCAGCGTCGAGCTTGGCA
>JAEYTN010000620.1 GCA_023433985.1 Pseudomonadota bacterium
CAGGCGCTCTGGGAAGGCGGTGATGAAGATCACCGGGATGGGGTGGGCGTGGAGGATGTCGTTCACCGCATCGATGCCCGACGAGCCGTCGGCCAGTTGGATATCGGCGAGGATCATGCGCGGCTGGGTCTTGTGGTAGAGCGCGACCGCTTCCTTGTGGGTGCGGGCGATACCGACGACGCGATGGCCGAGGCCCTCCACCATCTGCTCGATATCCATCGCAATGAGCGGCTCATCCTCGATGATCAGGATGTCGGTCGCCACCTGGCGCGAAATCTCGACGCTCGCTTCCTCGAGGAAGCCCGCGAAATCCGCCGGGGCCACATCGAGAATCTCGGCGGCGTCATCGTGGGTGAAACCCTCGACGGCGACGAGCAGGAAAGCCTGGCGGGCTCGCGGGGTGAGATTGGCGAGATTGGCGGCGGCGCGACTTTCCCAGGGGAAGCTCGATACCGGCTCGGGGACCTTTACTGCCGAACTCGAGAACATCGTCGAGAACAGCTTATAGAGCGCGATCCGATCGCTGCTCGCTTCGGGGAAAATGGAAAGATCGGCAATCAGCGCTTCGAGCGCTGCGGCCACATATGCGTCGCCCGAAGTCTGCGACCCCGTAACCGCACGCGCAAAACGGCGCAGATAGGGGAGATGCGGAGCGATCCGCGTGGACAAAGACATCTATAGACTACTCCCTTGACGCTTTGGCAGCTTACCACGAGTTCAAACGGGAGCGCCAAATTAAGGTTCCACGCGTCCCGGAACTTTTTTGGCACAGCCGCATTATCGGTCAGCGGCGGAATGGGGCGTCAGTTTCTGCTGTGGGGCTAAGGGTATATGCGAGACAAGAAGACAATGAACGATTTGAGCAGCATTCGGCGGCGGCGAGACGATGGGCTGGGGCCAAACTCAGACATCGGCAACAAGCTGCGCGCACTCTACGGCGCCGTGCAGGACGAAGGCATCCCCGACAAGCTGCTGACCTTGCTCGACCGCCTCGACGAGGTGGAACGGCAGAACAAATCCGGCAAGGGCGAATAACGCCATGGCGGCTTTGACAACCAAGGGCACTGGTGCGCCCAAAGACCAGGAAACTCCCAGCTTCAAGCGCGAACTGCTGGCTACGCTGCCCAGCCTCCGCGCCTTCGCGGTATCGCTCTCGGGCCGGCACGACAAGGCCGACGACCTGGTGCAGGACACCGTGATGAAGGCATGGGCGAAGCAGGAAAGCTTCGAGCTCGGCACGAACATGAAGGCCTGGCTCTTCACTATCCTGCGCAACGAATTCTACAGCCAGATGCGCAAGCGCGGCCGCGAGGTGCAGGACACCGATGGCGCCTTCACCGAGCGCATGGCGGTGCATCCGAGCCAGTACGGCATCGTGGACCTCAACGATTTCCGCAAGGCGCTCGACCGGCTGCCGGATGACCAGCGCGAGGCGGTGATCCTGATCGGCGCCTCGGGCTTTTCGTACGAGGAAGCGGCCGAAATCTGCCACTGCGCCGTGGGGACGATGAAGAGCCGCGTCAGCCGCGCCCGCACCAAGCTGCAGGAACTGCTGCAGGTAGCCGGCGAGTCCGACTACGGGCCGGACGCGGTTTCAGCCCAGGTAACCTCGATCCCGCATCTCAGCTGAGGTCAGGTGAAGCGGGCCTTGGCGACGTCGCAGGCGGCAATCAGGCCCGCGGCGTCGAAGGGCTTGGCGAGGGCGACGGAGTGGGGAAACAGCTCGGTGGCGGCGCGATCGGCAGACATCACGATGGTGGCGACGCCGGCCTTTGCCAGCCGCTCGGTGAAATTGACCACTTCAGCAGCGCCGAGCCGGGCCTCGACGATGGCGAGCCGGAAGGCGGCGAGTTCGTCTAAGTGCGGCGAAGCCTCGCCGACGTTGCGGTGGTGCCGGACCTCGGGATAGCCGTGTTCCGCCAGGACGTCCTGGATTTCGAGGGCGAGCAGGGTCTGCTCCTCGACAACGAGCACGCGGTCGGTGGTGGGCATCGGCAATCCGTAAGGTTGGCGGGGACAGGTTGCATAGCGGTCCTGCCGCCCCGGTCATTTAAAAAAGACACTTCGCCTACGCAGCAACCCGCGGCCGGTCGCTGGCGTTACCCGTCGAAATCGGTAAAGGATTTGCGGAACCAACCGTGAGCAATGCCCTGTCCACCTCCATTGCCCGACGCGTGCCCTGCGAAGTGTGCTTCCTGCGGGGCAATCCGCACTTCCGGCCGTTCGCACCCGAAGAGCTGAAGTTCGTCGCCGGTTTCAAGCGCGGAGAGCTGGTGGCGGATGCCGGTTCAATGATCCTGAGCGAGGGAGCGCACAGCGCGCAGCTGTTCACGCTGCTTTCGGGCTGGGCGTTCCGCTACAAAACGTTGGAGGATGGCCGGCGGCAAATCCTCAACTACCTGCTGCCGGGCGACCTGGTGGGACTGCAAGGGTCGATCATCGGGGAGATGCAGCACTCGGTGGAATCGCTGTCGCCGGTGGTGCTGTGCGTGTTCCAGCGCGACAACCTCACGACGCTGTTCAAGAACCACCCGGGGCTGGCGTTCGACATCACCTGGCTCGCCTCGCGCGAGGAGCGGATGCTGGACGAGAACCTGCTCAGCCTGGGGCGGCGGTCGGCGGTGGAGCGGGCCGCGTACCTCATCGCCTTCATCTACCAGCGGGCGGCGCGGGTTGGGCTGGCGGAGGGCAAGCGGCTGCTGATTCCGATCTCGCAGCAGCATGTCGCGGATACGCTGGGGCTCTCGATCGTTCACACCAACAAAACGCTGAGAAAACTCGCCGACCGTAAACTGATCCGATGGCACGGGCGGGCATGCGAAGTGCTGGACGAGCCGGGATTGCGGGAGATGGCCGAATGGGCGGGACTGGACGAACAGAAGCGGCCGCTGATTTGACGGA
>JAEYTN010000631.1 GCA_023433985.1 Pseudomonadota bacterium
GCCTTCGTTGGCCTCATCGCGCTCGCCGGCGCGGTGGTGGCGCAGATGAGCTCCGAGGCGCGCACCCAGGCCGTTACGGCCGAGATCGCCGGGGTGAAGGCCTCGATCGAGCAACTGACGGCGCAGCCGGCCGCTGCAGCTGCCGACGGCACGGCGGAAGGCCTGCTGGCGCTGCAGGACCGCATGAACCGCCTCGAAGACGACTGGCAGACGCAGAAGGAGGCGCTTGCCTCGGCGCCTGCCGCTGTGACCGTCCCGACCGCCCCGGGCGACGAGCCGGCGCAGGCGGCCGAGATCGACCCCAACCTGCCCACCAGCGACTGCATCCCGCTCGGCACCCGCTTCATGGTCACGCCGAACGAGACCTACCCGCTCTGCCAGTCGAAGCATCAGGTGCAGGTGGGCGCTATCACCGGTGACACGGTCGAGGTCGTGGGCGCCGGCACCATCGTAGAGACCGGCTTCGGCACGCTCGCCGGCTCGACGTGCACGATCATGATCTTCTCCGCCGATCCGGCGGGCTTTGCCGAAATGCGGGTGACCTGCGCCTGATTCTCGCGCGTTGCGGCGCGGCGGCACTGGCGCAGCGCCCGGCGAAACACTAGAGCTTGGCATCTTCCCGCCTGGCCCGCTTCTTCGTGTCCGTTCCCGCCCTCACGTCCGGTAGTTCCTCGCTCAAGGGCATGGCCCTGGGGCTCGCCTCCTATTCCACCTTCGCGGTGCATGACGCGCTGGTGAAAGGCGTGATCCACGACCTGCCGGTGGTGCAGATCCTGTTCCTCCGCTCGATCGTGGTGACGCTGATCTGCCTCGCCATCGGGCGCATGACGATGGTGCGCGGGCTCATCGGCTCGCCCAACAAGCCCATGCTGCTGCTGCGCGGCGTGCTCACCCTCGCGGCATGGTGCATGTACTACCCGGCCGGGCGCGAGCTGCAGCTCGCCGAAATGACCACGCTCTACTACGTCGCCCCGGTGATCACCGTGGTGCTGGCGGTGGTGCTGCTCAAGGAGCAGCTGACCCTCGCCCGGGTCGGGGCCTCGGCGATCGGTTTCCTCGGGGTGGTGGTGGCAATGAACCCGGCCGGCATCACCATCGGCATTCCGGCGCTGATGGCGCTCGGTGCGGCCTTCCTCTGGTCGGTGGCGATGATCGTGATGCGCACGGTGTCGAAGTCCGAGAGCTCGCTGGTGCTCGTGTTCTCGATGAACCTGTTCTACGTCGCGGCGCTGGCGGGCTTTGCGCTGCCGTTCTGGGTGCCGATGGACGCCCGCGAGATCGTCCTCGTCGTGCTCACCGGCATTCTCGGCCTTGCGGCACAATACGCGCTGATCGACGCGGCTCGCCTGGTGCCCGCCAGCGTGCTCGGCACGGTGGAATACACTGCACTGTGCTGGAGCTTCATCTTCGGCTTCATGTTCTGGGCGGAGACGCCAGCGCCCCTCGTCTATGTGGGCGCCGGCATGGTGGTGGCGGCGGGCATCATCCTCGCCGTCAGCGAGCGCCGCCGGCGCCCGCCGCCGATCGAGGCGCCGTAGCGCCCGCTGTGGTCAGAACGGCGCCGGGCTGGTGCGGCCGGTATCGATCAGCGTCTTGAGGTTGCCGCGGATCAGGCCCGACCAGCCGCTCGAGCAGGCATCCCAGCATTCGCTCGCCGGGTTGACGCCGTGGTGGGTGAAGCGAAGCTCGGTGCCCTCGCCCCTGGAGCTCAGCTCGAAGGTGATGGTGGTGCCCGTCCACTCCGCCTTGTGCTCGAGGAAGCTCAGGTGGCTATCGGTCACCTTCCATGCCACGCGCTTGCCCGGCACCAGTTCGATCACTTCCTGCCGGCTCTGGTGCATGTCCTTGTAGCGATAGGTGAAGCTGTCGCCGACGGCGGCGCTGGTGCCGTCGATCTGACCGCTCCACCAGCCGCGGACATTGTTGACGGCGGCGAACACGGCCTCGGGCGCCGCTGCGACGGTGATGACCTCGCTGAGGTCGTGGCTGGTCATGGCATTCATGGCAGTCTCTCCTTGGGTTGAAGTCCGGTTCAGGCCACCCGGCGGCGGTCCTCGATGCTGCTCCACAGCGGCCCCGCGTCGCCGTCGAGGGCGTCTGCGACGAGTTCCGGGTCGATGCCGATGTCGCCCAGCTGCTCGGCGTCGAGGCGGGCAAGCAGCTGCAGCGTCCGGCGCCGGAGGCGGTGCCGCGCGATCAGGTCGAGCAGCCGCCTGATGCCGCTTGCCGGACGGAGGACGGGGCGCGTGCCGGGAAGGTCGTAAAGCTCGTAGGTGGTCATTTCGCAACTCCTCTGGCTTGATGGCCGGGTGTTCGTCGTTGATGGGCCATGGCTTACGGCCGGTCTGCCGAGGGGCGGGAGTGACAAGTGTGACGGGAAACCGATGGACTCGCTGATCACCGCGGCGGCGCGGGCGCTGGCGGCCGGGGATACGCTGGGTGCGCTGAAGCGGGTGGCGCTGCGCGAAGATGCACCGGCGCTGGCGCTGCGAGGCATCGCCATGGCGCAACTGGGCGATTTCGTTCGCGCCAAGGCGCTGCTGAAGAGCGCCGGCCGTGCCTTCGGGCCGCGCGAAGCGGTGGCAAGGGCCCGCTGCGTCGTGGCCGAGGCGGAGATCGCACTGGTGTCGCGCGACCTCGGCTGGCCGGTGAAGGCCCTGGCCGCAGCGCGGCAGGTGCTCGCCGCCCACGGCGACCGGATCAACGCCGCCCATGCCGGCAACCTGGAGGCGCGCCGCCTGCTGCTGATCGGCCGGCTCGACGAGGCCGAGTCGGTGCTGGGCGCCTTCGACCCCGTGCCGTTGCCGGCCGCGTCGCGCGCCGCCTACCACCTCGCCGCTGCCGGCATCGCCATCCGACGGCTGCGGACGGCCGCAGCGAGCGGGGCCCTCGATCGCGCGCTCGCCGCCGCCCGCGAGGCGGGCATCCCCGCGCTCATCGCGGAAGTGGAATCGGCGTTGCCGGCGCTGACCGGGACGGCCGGGCGGCTGGTCGCGCGGGGGAAGGGGCGACCCGTCAGGCTCGACGAAATCGAGGTCCTCTTCACCTCCGGGACGCTGGTGATCGACGCCTCGCGCAACGTCGTGCGAGCGGGGGAGACGGCCATCGCC
>JAEYTN010000414.1 GCA_023433985.1 Pseudomonadota bacterium
TACCTGAAGGTGCGGCCCGGCGCGCGCTATTTCCACTCGATCCGGCTGCTGCAGCGGGTGAAGGAGCTCGATCCGACCATGTTCACCAAGTCCGGCATCATGGTCGGGCTCGGCGAGGAGCGGAACGAAGTGCTGCAGCTGATGGACGACCTGCGCTCGGCGGATGTCGATTTCCTGACCATCGGCCAGTACCTGGCGCCGACCAAGAAGCACCACCCGGTGGCGCGCTTCGTGACGCCCGAGGAGTTCAAGTCCTACGCCACGGTCGCGAACACCAAGGGCTTCCTGCTGGTATCGTCCTCGCCGCTGACCCGTTCTTCGCACCATGCGGGCGAGGATTTCGAGCAGCTCCGCGCCAACCGGCTCGCCAAGCTCGCCCATGCCTGACCTGTTTCTCGAGCGGCACGTCCCGCATCTGCCCCGGGCGATGTTCGACCTGGTGAACGATCTCGAGGCCTATCCGCGCTTCATCCCCAACTGCAAGGCCATGCAGGTGCGGACACAGGCCGATGGGTCGCGGCTGGCGAAGATGACGATTTCGTTCGGGCCGATCACCCAGTCGTATACGTCCAAGGTGACGGCCGACCCGCAGGCGATGACCATCACCGCCGTGGCGGTCGATGGACCGTTCTCGTACCTCGACAGCAAGTGGACGATCTCGCCCGAGGGCGAGGGCTCGCGCATCCGCTTCGACATCGACTTCAAGATTTCCAATCCGCTGATCGCGGCTGTGGCTGAGCCGGCGTTTGCGTCGAAGCAGGACGAGATCATCGACGCGTTCGGGGACGAGGCGGATAGGCGGTTCGGGGATTGAGGGGGAGGGGTGGAACTTGAGGGGTCGGTAACGCGCCGCAGCGATCACCCCTTGGCGAAATCCCGCAGCATCTTCAGCGCCTGCACCACGGTGGCGTGACGCACCGCGTCGCGGTCCATCTTGGCGAACACCTTCTTCACGTGCTTCGTCTCGTCGTCGGAAGCCAGGGCGAAGTGGACGAGGCCGACGGGCTTGTCCGCCGTGCCGCCGGTTGGCCCGGCGATGCCGGTGACGGCGATGGCGATGTGGGTGCCGGCGGTGCCGAGCGCGCCTTCCGCCATGGCGATGGCGACCTGCTCGGAGACGGCGCCATGCTGCTTCAGCAGGGCGTAGGGCACGCCGATCTGGCTGATCTTGGCCTCGTTCGCATAGGTGACGAAGCCCCCGTACACGACCTCGGACGAGCCGTTGATGGAGGTCAGCGCGCCGGCAATGAGGCCGCCGGTGCAGCTCTCGGCCGTGGCCACGGTGAGGTCCTTGGCGGTGAGCGCCTTGATCGTATCGGCGGCAAGGGTGGCGATGTCGTTGGGCAGTCTCATTGGGTTCTCGGCAGTTCGATGGAGGCGGTGGCCATGGCGACGATTCCCTCTTCGCGACCGATGAAGCCCAATCGCTCGCTGGTGGTGGCTTTCACGGCAACGCGCGACGGGGAGGTGTTGCAGATGCCGGCGATGGCGGCCTTCATCGCCTCGACATGCGGGCCGATCCGGGGAGCCTCGGCGACGATGGTGATGTCGAGGTTGACGATGCGGCCGCCGCGCTCGGCGATCAGGCCGGCGGCATGGGCGAGGAAGATCGACGATGCGGCACCCTTCCATTGCGGGTCGGACGGCGGGAAGTGCTGGCCGATATCGCCTTCGCCGAGTGCGCCGTAGATCGCATCGGTGAGCGCGTGGAGCGCCACGTCGGCGTCGGAATGGCCCTTGAGCTTGCGGGTGTAGGGAATCTTCACGCCCGCCAGCCAGACGGCTTCGCCCGGCTCGAAGGGGTGGACATCGAAGCCGCTGCCAACTCGGGTTTCCATCTGTGTTGTGTCCTCGACACCTCCGCCGAGAAGGCGCTCCGCGCGAGCGAAATCCTCGGGATGCGTGATCTTGATATTGTGGGTGGAACCCGGGGTGAGGGCGACAGTGAGGCCGGCCCATTCGGCGATCGCCGCGTCGTCGGTGAACTCGCGCGGCATGCGGGTGGCGAGCATATGGGCCGAGAGGATCTGCGGGAAGCGGAAACCCTGCGGCGTCTGCGCTGCAAACAGGGTGTTGCGGTCTTCGGTGGCGGTGACCGTTCGGCCATCGAGTGAGCGCTTGATCGTGTCGGTGACCGGTACCACGGGGAGGGCAGCCTCCGCCGAGGCGAGGGCGGCGACCACGCCCGAGATCACCTCGGCCGCGGTGAGAGGCCGTGCGGCATCCTGGATGAGCACGAGGTCGGGGCGGTTGGGCCCGAGCGCCTGCAGGCCCGCCAGCACGGAACCCTGACGCGTCGCGGCGCCGGTGACGGGCGGCAGCAGGCGGTCGTCGGCAAGGCCGAGCGCATCGTAGCGCGCGGCGTGGTCGGAGTGGATGACGGGAAGCACCCAGGTCACCTCTGCGCTGGCGAGGAAGGCGCGTATGGTGCGGCTGAGCACGGCCTCGCCGTGCAGGGACCGGTACTGCTTGGGTTCGGGTTCGCCGCCGGCGCTGGCGCGCTCGCCACGGCCAGCCGCGACCACAATGGCGGCGATGGTTCTTGTGCCCGTCATCGTCTTTCCGTAAGAGCCTGCGGCAGGGGCCGGTGCTGGTCTATCGAGCCCCCCTCCGATCAGCAAGATGCATGCAGGGCATTCGCGCCGAGCGCGCGATCCGTGGTTGCACTGCGTAGTTTTTTGACTATTCTCCGGGCATTTCTTGGAAATGAGCAAATCTGGGGCAGTTGGTGTCTGAGTTTGCCTGCACTTTGAGCATTGCTGGTCACGAATTGCCCAATCGCGCCTTCCTGGCGCCGATGGCGGGAATCACTGACGCGCCGATGCGGCGACTTGCCGAGCGCTTCGGGGCAGGGTTGGTGGTCTCGGAGATGATTGCCTCCAATGCCCTCGCCACCGGGCAAGAGCTGATGGTGCGCAAGCTGACCAAGTCCGGGGCGCTGCCGCACGTGGTACAGCTCGCCGGCTGCGAGGCCGAGTGGATTAAGCGGGGCGCCGAAATCGCCTACGCCGCCGGCGCCGACATCATCGACATCAACATGGGCTGCCCGGCCAAGCGCGTCACGAACGGCTTCGCCGGCTCCGCGCTGATGCGGGTACCTGACGAGGCGCTGAAGCTGATCGACGCGGTCGTGTCCGCCACGCCGCTGCCGGTGACGGTGAAGATGCGGCTCGGCTGGGACGAAGACTCGATGAACGCCGCCGACCTCGCACGCCGCGCGGTCGACGCCGGTGCGCAGATGATCACCGTGCATGGGCGGACGCGGCAGCAGTTCTACAAGGGCGAGGCGCGCTGGGAACTCGTTTGCCCGGTAGTCGAGGCGGTGAAGGTGCCGGTCGTGGTCAACGGCGACATCACCTCGCTGGAGCGAGCGCGTGAGGCACTGAGGCTGTCGGGCGCCGCCGCGGTGATGCTCGGGCGCGGCGCGCAGGGGCAGCCCTGGAAGGTCGGGCAGATCGGGGCAGGGCTGATGGACCAGCCGGCGAACGACGCCCCCGCGGGCGAGGCGCTCGTGGCCGTGGTGGCGGAGCACTATGACGGGGTGCTGAGCGAGTACGGCACGCAGGTCGGGGTCCGGGCCGCCCGGAAGCATCTGGACTGGTATCTCGAGGCTGCCGGCATCTCGCTCGAAAAGTCGGTGCGCTCGCTGTTGCTCGGCTCGGAGGACCCGGCCGAGGTGCACCGGCTGATCCGCTCGGTCTACGCCGAAGGCTGGAGAGCGGCCGCATGAACAAGCCAGTTCCCCCCGGCCTCGCCACGGCGGTGTTGCAGGCGCTGCCGCAGCCGGTAATCGTCTGCAACGACGAACGCCGCATCGTGTTTGTGAACTACGCAGCGGAAGCTTTCTTCGGTGCCTCGCTCAGCGTGCTGAGCCGGCAGCGGCTCGATGACCTCATCGCCTTCGGATCGCCCATCTTGGGCCTCGTGGAGGCGGTGATAGAGCGGCACGCGCCGATGACCGAGTACCGGGTACGCGTTGGCTCGTCCCGCTTTGGCGACGCGGCGGATGACCGCGTGGTCGACGTGTTCGCGACTCCGCTCGAAGGCGACAACACCATCGCGCTGCTGTTCCAGGAGCGCACCATGGCCGACAAGATCGACCGGCAGCTGGTGAGCCGTGGCGCTGCCCGCTCGGTTACGGGCCTCGCCTCGATGCTGGCGCACGAGATCAAGAACCCGCTCTCGGGCATTCGCGGCGCCGCGCAACTGCTCGAACAGTCCGTGACACCCGACGAACTGCCGCTGGCGCGGCTAGTACGCGACGAGGTGGACCGCATCGTCGACCTGATCGACCGCGTCGAAGTGTTCGGCGACGACCGTCCGATGGAACGCGAGCCGATCAACATCCATGTCATTCTCGACCGCGTGAAGCTGCTGGCGAAGAACGGTGTCGCCAAGGGCATCACCTTCACCGAGGACTACGACCCGTCGCTGCCGCCAGTGGCCGGCAACCGTGACCAGCTGATCCAGGTGTTCCTCAACCTCGTGAAGAATGCGGCTGAGGCGCTGGGGCACACCAGCAAACCGGAGATCCGGTTCTCGACGGCCTTCCGGCCGGGCATCCCGCCCGACCTGGTGCCGATTATCTTCGATCCGTTCGTGACCTCGAAGGCGAACGGGTCCGGGCTGGGGCTGGCGCTCGTCGCCAAGATTGTCGGCGACCACGGCGGCGTGGTCGATATGGACAGCCGCCCCGGACGTACACGCTTCCGCATCCTACTGCCTGTCGCTGCACGCACCGCCGCGCCGGAGACGACCGAAGGGGCCATGGCTAAATGAGCCACACCGTATTGCTCGCCGACGACGATGCCGCCATCCGCATGGTGCTGAACCAGGCGCTGACCCGGGCCGGCTACGAGGTGCGCCCCACCGGCAACCTCTCCACCATGTGGAACTGGGTAAGCCGTGGGGAGGGGGACCTGCTGATCACCGACGTGATGATGCCCGACGGCAATGCCTTCGACATCATGCCCAAGGTGAAGAAGCTCCGCCCCGACCTGCCGGTCGTGGTGATGAGTGCCCAGAACACCTTCATGACGGCGATCCGCGCCAACGAGGTTGGCGCGTACGAATACCTGCCCAAGCCCTTCGATATCGCCGAGGTGCTGTCGGTGGTGTCGCGTGCGCTCGCGGACGCCAAGAAGGCGCCTGCGGGGGAGAAGAAGGCCGACGAGCCGGGCGAGACCATGCCGTTGGTCGGCCGGTCGCCCGCCATGCAGGATATCTACCGTGCGCTCGCGCGGCTGATGCAGACCGACCTCACCGTGATGATCACCGGCGAGAGCGGCACCGGCAAGGAGCTGGTGGCCCGCGCGTTGCACAATTTCGGCAAGCGCCGGAACGGGCCGTTCGTCGCCATCAACATGGCGGCGATCCCGCGCGAGCTCATCGAGAGCGAGCTGTTCGGTCACGAGAAGGGCGCGTTTACCGGCGCGCAGGTGCGCACGCAGGGCCGCATCGAGCAGGCAGAGGGTGGCACGCTCTTCCTCGACGAGATCGGCGACATGCCGCTCGAGGCGCAGACGCGGCTCCTGCGCGTGCTGCAGGAGGGCGAGTACACGACGGTCGGCGGTCGTACGCCGATCAAGACCAACGTGCGCATCATCGCCGCGACGCATCGCGATCTTCGCCAGCAGATCCAGCAGGGGGCTTTCCGCGAGGATCTCTACTACCGCCTCAACGTGGTGCCGGTCCGTCTGCCGCCTTTGCGCGAGCGCGCCGAGGATATCGGCGATCTCGCCCGTCACTTCCTGCGCATCGCAGCCCGCGAAGGGCTCGGCCAGAAGACACTCGCGCCGGGGGCACTCGACCGTCTGCGCAAGCACGCGTGGCCGGGCAACGTGCGCGAGCTGGAAAATCTCGTCCGGCGCCTTGCCGCGCTCTACTCGCAGGACACGATCAGCGCCGAGATCGTCGACGGCGAGCTTGCCGAGCTGGCGCCGGCTGCGCACGAGCCGGACGCGACATCGGATAGCTCGCGCGGTCTCTCCGAGCTTGTCGAAGGCTATCTCGGTCGGCACTTCGCGGGCTTCGGCAAGGACCTGCCGCCGCCAGGCCTCTACCGGCGCATCCTGCGTCAGGTGGAAATGCCGCTGATCACGGCGGCGCTTGCCGCCACGCGCGGCAACCAGATCCGGGCCGCCGA
>JAEYTN010000633.1 GCA_023433985.1 Pseudomonadota bacterium
CCGCACGCTCGGCCTCATCTTCGGCGTCGCCCGTGGGGTGAAGATCTCGGTGGTCGCCGTAAACTTAAAAAACAAGCTCATCCCGGGCGGCCAGCAGCCCTGGCTGCAGGACAGCAAGTCGCTGCCAGTGCTGCGCAATTTCGGCGACAGCCTGATCGCCACCCTGCCACCGGACCTCGAGAAGCAGGTCACCGACCTGTTGCAGCGCCGCGGCGGCGAAGAAGAAGCGCCGGCCGATGCGACCCCGACGCCGGGGGAGAACGTGCCGCCCGACGAGAGCACGGACCTGCCGGAAAACGACGCGCCGCCGGCCACGAATACCTGATGCGCGGTATCGCCTGATGAAATTCGGGTGAGCGCATTGCATATTGCAGTCCCGTGACGGAGATGCCACGGGACGCGGGGCCGACAGCCGGCCGGAAAGGTTCTCGAGTGAGCGACCAGCAGAAATCTATGGCGGAATGGGACTTTGACACGCTGCGCGAGGAGTGCGGCGTGTTCGGCATTCTGGGCCACCCCGAGGCCGCGACCCTCACCGCGCTCGGGCTCCACGCCCTGCAGCACCGCGGGCAGGAAGCGGCCGGCGTGGTCAGCTTCGATGGCCGGCAGTTCCACTCGGAGCGCCAGCTCGGCCTCGTGGGCGACCACTTCACCGATCCCGCCATCGTCAAGCGCCTGCCCGGCCACATGGCGATGGGCCACGTGCGCTACTCCACCACCGGCGAAACCATCCTCCGCAACGTGCAGCCGCTGTTTGCCGAGCTCGAGGTCGGCGGTATCGCCATCGCCCACAACGGCAACTTCACCAACGGGCTGACGCTCCGCCGCGAGATCATCGCGCAGGGCGCCATCTGCCAGTCCACCTCGGACACCGAGGTGGTGCTGCACCTCATCGCGCGGTCCAAGAAGAAGTCCTCGTCGGACCGCTTCATCGATGCGCTCGGCCATCTCGAGGGCGCCTTCGCCCTCGTTGCCATGACCCGCACCAAGCTGATCGGCGCCCGCGACGCCAACGGTATCCGCCCGCTCGTCCTGGGCGACCTCGACGGCAAGCCGATCTTTGCGTCCGAAACCTGCGCGCTCGACATCATCGGCGCCAAGTTCGTCCGCGACGTCGAGAACGGCGAAGTCGTGATCTGCGAGATCCAGCCCGACGGCTCGATCACCATCGACAGCGTCAAGCCGTTCCCGCCCAAGCCGGAGCGCGTCTGCCTGTTCGAGTATGTCTACTTCGCCCGCCCCGACTCGGTGGTCGCCGGCCGCCCGGTCTACTCGGCGCGCAAACGCATGGGCATCAACCTGGCGAAGGAATCACCGGTGGAGGCCGATGTGATCGTGCCGGTGCCCGATGGCGGCACCCCGGCGGCGATCGGTTTCGCGCAGGCGAGCGGCATTCCGTTCGAGCTCGGCATCATCCGCAACCACTATGTCGGCCGCACCTTCATCGAGCCGACACAGTCGATCCGCGCCTTCGGCGTCAAGCTCAAGCACTCCGCCAACCGCGCCGAGATCGAGGGCAAGCGCGTCGTCCTGGTCGATGACTCGATCGTGCGCGGCACCACTTCGGTGAAGATCGTGCAGATGATCCGCGATGCCGGCGCCCGCGAGGTACATATCCGCGTCGCCTCGCCGATGATCTACCACTCGGACTACTACGGCATCGACACGCCCGACCCCGAGCACCTGCTCGCCAACCAGCACGCCGACCTCGCCTCGATGTGCCGCTATATCGGCGCGGATTCGCTCGCCTTCCTGTCCATCGACGGGCTCTACGACGCCGTGGGCGGCGCGAAGCGCAACCCGCTCGCCCCGCAGTTCACCGACCACTATTTCACCGGCGAGTATCCCACCCGCCTCACCGACCTCACCGGCCGCGGCAAGTCCGATCCCAAGACCATTTCGCTGATGAAGGAAGCGAGCTGAGGGGGCGCGACGGCGCCCGCGGCAACCTTCCCCTTCCCTCATCGGCTCCCCGCCGGTAGAAGCGCGCATCGCTTTCTCCGAGACCCTTTCGCATGACCGCCAAGACCCTGTCCGACAAGATCGTCCTCGTTACCGGCGCGTCGCGCGGCATCGGCTATCAGGCGGCGCTCGAGGCGGCGAAGCGCGGCGCGCATGTCATCGCCGTGGCGCGCACGGTGGGCGGCCTCGAAGAGCTCGACGACGAAATCCAGGCGGCAGGGAGCTCGGCTACGCTGGTGCCACTCGACCTGCGCGACGGCGACGGGATCGACCGGCTGGGCCGCGCCATCTTCGAGCGCTGGGGCAAGCTCGACGGGCTCGCGGGTAACGCCGCAATGCTGGGTGGCCTCAGCCCCGTGGCGCATTTCGACCCGAAGGAATT
Source organism: Pseudomonadota bacterium (assembly GCA_023433985.1). Lineage (GTDB taxonomy): Bacteria > Pseudomonadota > Alphaproteobacteria > Rhizobiales > Devosiaceae > Devosia_A. The sequence continues at coordinate 2,345 of JAEYTN010000633.1, forward strand.
CGACAAGGTGATGGCGCTCAACGTCACCGCCAACTATCGGCTACTGCGCTCGCTCGACCTGCTGCTGCGCCAGTCGGATGCGGGCCGCGCCGTGTTCGTCTCGTCCAGCTCCGCCCGCTCCGCCCGCGCCTTCTGGGGCCCGTACGCTGCCAGCAAGGCCGCACTCGAAGCGCTGGTGAAGAGCTATGCGGCGGAGACGGGCGGCGCCTCGAAGGTCCGCACCAACGTCTTCCACCCCGGCGCGGTGCGCACCGCGATGCGGGCCCAGGCCGTACCCGGCGAGAATCCGGACACACTGCCCCGCCCCGTGGTGCTCGCTCCCAAGCTGATCGATATGCTCGAACCCGGCTTCGACCACAACCGGATGCTGTTCGACTGGGAAACGTCGGAACTTAACGCGCTCTGACTTATCGGCGCCGCCGAATGTGCTAGGACTTCCCCGGCCCAATACAGGCGATGGGGAAGTGGAATGGCATCGACGACCAGCGGCATGGGCAAGCAGTATGCCGACAGCACGAAGCTTGCGGCCCGCGCCCGCCTGCACCAGGAGTTCAGTGTCGGCGACGAGCCGTGGTTCCCCTGGGTGATGGATCGGTTGCCGCTGAAGCCGGGCGACCATGTGCTCGATATCGGCTGCGGCCCGGCCTGGTTCTGGGCCGCCTCGCAGGGACACTTCCCCGCCGGCCTGAACCTGACCCTCTCCGACCTGTCGCCGGGCATGGTGGCGGAAGCCACCGAGCGCTGCAAGCCGCTCGGCTTCGCCTCGGTCACCGGCGAGGTGGCGGATGTCGTCGCCCTGCCCTTTGCCGACGCGAGCTTCGACGTCGTGGTCGCGATGCACATGCTCTACCACGTCGCCGACCAGGGGAAGGCGATCGCCGAACTCCACCGCGTGCTGAAGCCGGGCGGTACGCTCGCGGTCAGCACCAACGGCGCCGACAACCTCAAGCAACTCTACGCGCTGACCACCACCTTCGGCGCCGACCCGATCGAGCCGGTCGCCATCAGCTTCGGCCATGACAAGGCCGAGGCCCTGATGGGCGTCCAGTTCGGCAACGTCACGAAGACCGTGCACCCTGCCGGACTCAGGGTCACCGATCCGGAGGTCGTCTTCCTCGCCCTCACTTCCTACCCACCGGGCGATGGCGCCAGCGACGAACAGCTCGAGGCCTTCCGCACCGCCATCGCCGCGGCCTTCGCGCAAGGCAACGGCGTGCTCGAGGTGCAGAAGGACACGGCCCTGTTCGTGAGCCGCAAGGACTGACGGCGAAGCGTCCGCCGCCCTAGTTCGCCTTCTTCCGGCTCACCAGGATCTTGTCGATGCGGTGACCGTCGAGGTCCATTACCTCGAAGCGCCATTGGCCGCGCTCGAAGCTCTCCCCCACCACCGGCAGGTGGTTGAGTTCGGCCAGCACATAGCCGGCGACCGTCTCGAAACCGGCATCGCGGGGCACCGGCACGCCGAGGCGCTCGTGGAACTCGTCCGCCTGCATCCAGCCGGAAACGAGGAACGAGCCGTCGTCGCGCGTCGTGAACGCGGCCTCGCCCTCGCCCTCCTCCTCCTGGAAGGCGCCGGTAATGGCCGCGAGGATATCGCCCGGCGTGACGATGCCCTCGAAGTGGCCGTACTCGTCGAACACCAGAGCGATGTGCACCACCGAGCCGCGAATGGCCTTCAGCACGTCGATGGCGCTGGAACGGTCCATCACCACCGGCGCCTGCTTCACCAGCGCCCGCACGTCGATCTGCTCGCCGGCGAATAGCGCATCGAGCAGGTCCTTGCGCACGATGACGCCGACGATGTTGTCTACCCCGCCTTCCTGCACCGGCACCACCGAGTGGTGGATCTTGCGCAGGTGCTGGACGATCTCCTCCTGGCTGTCGGTCAGGTCGATCAGCTCGACGTCGAGGCGCGGGGTCATCAGGCCGCGCGCCGAGCGGTCGGCCAGGCGCATCACGCCCGAGATCATATGCCGCTCTTCGCTTTCGAGCACGCCGGCGCTCTCGGCTTCGGCGATGATGGTCTTCACCTCCTCGTCGGTCACCGTCTCCTCGGATTCGCCCGACTGGCCGAGCAGGCGAAGCAGCAGCTTGCCCGACATGTCGAGCACCCAGACGATCGGGGCGGCGATGGAGGCGATGAACGCCATCAGCGGCGCCACCCGCGCCGCCACGCCCTCGGCATCGCGCAGCGCGATCTGCTTGGGCACCAGCTCGCCGACGATCAGCGACAGGTAGGTGATGATCACCACCACGATGCCGACGCCGAGGGGCATGGCGACGCCGGGATCGACGCCGGCGCCGATCAGCGTCTCGCCCAGCCGGTCGCCCAGCGTGGCGCCCGAGAAGGCGCCCGAGAGCACGCCGACCAGCGTGATGCCGATCTGCACCGAGGAGAGGAACTTGCCGGGGTCGTCCTGCAGCTTCAGCGCCACCTGGGCGCCGCGCTTGCCTTCGGCAGCCAGCACCTTCAGGCGGGCCGGCCGGGACGAAACCACCGCCAGCTCGGACATGGAAAGGAGGCCATTGACCAGTGTCAGGATGGCGACGATCAGAATTTCGGCGAACAAGGTCGTCTTCGAGTTGCGGCCCCGCACTCAGCATCGGGTCGCTTGGGAGGGTGCGACTATAGCGGCGCGCGGCGTGGATGCAATGCGGCGAGATGGGCCCGGCGCGTTGGGCCCGGCTACCCGTCCTTCTTCGCGAACGGGTTCTTGCCGCCGCGGAGCCACAGCCGGATCGGCGTGCCCTGCAGGTCGAAGGCTTCGCGCAGGCCGTTGACCAGGTAGCGCTGGTAGGAGGCGGGCACCGAGTCGGGACGGCTGGCGAACATGATGAAGCTGGGCGGCCGAATCTTGGCCTGCGTCATGTAGCGCAGCTTCAGGCGGCGACCGGACACGGCCGGCGGCGGATGGCTTTCCACCATGCCGCCGAGCCAGCGGTTGAGCTTGGCGGTCGAGATGTGGCCGTTCCACTTCTGCTCGATGGCGAACACCGCCTGCATCAGCTTGTCGATGTTGCGGCCCTGCAGCCCCGAGATGGTGACCAGCGGAACGCCGCGAAGCTGCGGCAGGAGCCGCTCGCACTGCTCGCGCAGTTCCATGAGCTTGGCGTTCTTGTCCTCGATGGTGTCCCACTTGTTGACGGCGATCACCAGCGCCCGGCCCTCGCGCTCCACCAGGTCCGCCAGCGCCAGATCCTGCTTCTCGAACGGGATCTGCGCATCCAGAAGCAGCACGACGACTTCGGCGTATTGCAGCGAGCGCAGGGAATCGCTCACCGCCAGCTTCTCGAGCTTGCCCTCCACCCGCGCCTTGCGGCGGATGCCGGCGGTATCGACGAGGTTGACGGTCCGCCCCTCGTATTCCCACGGCACGAGGATCGAATCGCGGGTGATGCCGGCCTCGGGCCCGGTCAGCAGCCGCTCCTCGCCCACCATGCGGTTGATCAGGGTGGACTTGCCGGCATTGGGG
>JAEYTN010000025.1 GCA_023433985.1 Pseudomonadota bacterium
GCGGCATCGTCGTCAGCGCCGGCGGCGCCCGCGTCTTCACCAATGCCTGGGTGCTGATCTCGGTGCTCCGCCGCACCCTCGGCTGCACCCTGCCCATCGAGGTCTGGCATTTCGGCCCCGACGAGATGTCCGCCTCCATGGCGGCCCTTCTCGCCGAACTCGACGTCACCCTCGTCGACGCCCTCCCCGTCATCGCCCGCGAAGGGGCCGTAGTCCGCGACGGCTGGCAGCTCAAGCCCTTCGCCATCCAGCACTCCCGCTTCGCCGAGGTGCTGCTCCTTGATGCCGACCAGGTCCCGGTCCGCAACCCCGCCGAGCTTTTCGACTGGCCCGAGTACCGCGAAACCGGCGCCGTGTTCTGGCCCGACATGATCGAGCTTCGGGAAGATAACCCGGTCTGGGCCGCCCTCGGCCTCCCGCCCCGCCGCACCGTGGCACTCGAAAGCGGCCAGCTCCTCATCGACAAGCGCCGCCACTGGCGTGCCCTCTCGGTCGCCGTCGCCCTCAACGCCGAAGCCGAGCGGCTCTACCGCATGATCTACGGCGACAAGGACACTTTCCTCATCGCCTGGCAGCTGGCCGAAGCCGAGTTCGCCCGCATCCCCCACACCCCCTTCATCGACGAGCGCATGCTGGTGCAGCGCGATTTCGCCGGCGCTCCCCTGTTCCAGCACCGCACCAACTCGAAATGGGAATATGCCGGCGCCCAGCACCAGATCGAGGGCTTCGTGCACCTCGATGCCGCCACCGCGGCCCTCGCCGACCTTCGCGCCCGCTGGAACGGCCGCGTCGTCCACCTGCCCGATCGCCCCGCCACCGCCCGCGCCGCCGAAGCCGACCTCCTCGCTATGGGTCCACTGCGGCTCGAAGTCATCGCCGGCGAAACCATCCGCCTCGAACTCCTCCCTTACGGCGAACTGAGCTACAGGGCCGGCCGCGCCAACGACCGTCAGAACTGGTGGTGCGAAGCAGCGCCCGATGGCGGCATCGACTTCGTCATCGCCGATGCCGACCGCGTCACCTACCGCCTCCGCCGCCTCGACGCCGAGCATTTCGAGGGCCGCCGCCTACGCGTCCCCGAACACCTCGTCACCATGCGCCCCGAGCCAGGCCACGCCGCCGCCGACCCTGCCCCCGGCCTCGTCGACGACCTGATCCGCGCCGCCTCGTCCGAAGCCGAGTTGCGCACCGCCCTCGGTCTGCTCTGCCGCGTCGATCCGGGCGCCCTCGCCCGCCTCCGCCACCTCGCTGCAAACTCGCCCGAACTCGCTGCCCTGGCCGAGGGCCTCGCGCACGACTGGGAGCCGACCGAGCCATCGCGCGGCATGATCCTCGGCCGCTTCTACCACTTCACCGGCAAAGATGGCTGAGCCACGGGCGTTGCTGGTCGCGCCCATGACGCCGGCCCCGACCGGCAACGGGCTCGCCATGCGGCTCGCCCTCTTCCGCGACGCCCTCGCCCGCGTCGCCGAGGTCGACACCCTCGTGCTCCCCGTCTCCGGCCCCGCAACCGACGAGAGCGCCCTCACCGTTCCCGTCGCCGGCCGCGCGGACACGCAGTTCGCTCTCCTCTCCCGGATCGCCGATCCGGCCGAGCGCCTGCGCCAGTTCCGCCGCTACGGCCGCGGCAGCCGCCACGCCCACCTCTCCGCTCCCGTACTGGCAGAAGTTCACAGCCTATGCGCACACAAGCGCTACGACTTCGCGCACATCGGCCGCCTTTACCTGGCCGATACCGTCGACCAGATCCCCGCCCGCCACGCCACCCTCGACCTCGATGAGGACGACGCCTGGGCCTGGCGTCGCCTTGCGGAAACGCAGCCCCCGCCCGAAGCTGCCCGGTCGGAAGCCGAAGCCGAGGCGGAAGACCGCCTCCTCGCCCGCCGCGCCCCCACCTTCGCCAATCTCTTCGTCTCCGGCCCGGCCGACCGCGCCTCCCTCCTCGCCCGCCATCCCGGCCTCGCCATCGGCCTCATCCCCAACGCCATCGCCTTCCCCCCGTCGCCCGAGCGCCGCGACGATGGCCGCACCCTCCTCTTCGTCGGCGCATTCGGCTACGCACCCAATGTCGAGGGCATCCTCTGGTTCGCCCGCCAAGTCCTGCCCCGCCTTCCCGATGCCCTCCGCGTCCGCCTCGTGGGCCGCGACCCGCCCCCGGCCATCCGCGAGCTCCACGGCCACCACGGCATCGAAGTCGTCGGCCCCGTCGTCGATCTGGGAGCCGCCTATGCCGAAGCCACCCTCGCCATCGCCCCGCTGCTGACCGGCGCCGGCACCCGCCTCAAGCTGATCGAAGCCGCCGCTCACGCCGTCCCCGCCGTCACCACCGCCACTGCCGCCCGCGGCCTGGACTTCGTCACGCCCGACACCGCCTGGCTCGCCGACGACGCGGCGCCCTTCGCCGAAGCCATCCTCACCGTCCTGTCGGATCCCGCCGGGCGCAGCCGCCGCGCCGCCCTCTCCCGCAAGCGCGCACAGGCCACGCACGACCGGGTACAAGTCGTCGAACGTCTTGCCCTCCGCTTCGCCCGCATGCTTGAACCAGAGCCATGAGCATCACCGACGACATGACCTTCACCCCCACCGAGGGGCTCGAAATCTCCGAAGTGCCGGATGGCCGGGTGATCTACCAGCCGTCGAACGAGCGCGTGCACTACTTCAACCCCACCGCCGTGGTCGTGTTCGAACTCTGCGGCATGGGCCATACCGTCGGCGAGATCGGCACTTTCCTCCGCGACGCCTACAGCCTCGACGTCGAACCGAAGGCCGAGGTGATCCAGTGCATCGAGGCCCTGGTCAGCGAGAACCTGCTACGTCCCTCGAACCCGTAATCTGCCGCACCCTGCGGCGCGAGTATCGGCTCATCGCGCCCGATGCTGCCGCGCACCGCGCGCTCGAGTTCCTCCGCATCGATCCCGAAGTCGAGGGCCGCCCGCTCGAGCCGTTCGACCTGTCGATGCAGCGCCGGCACGGCTTCCTCGCCACCACCATGGCCAACGGCGCCCCCATCGCCGGCACGCCGCGCCACATCGTCGGCATGCTGCACTGGATGCTCCACTGGGATGTCGAGCAGTCGCACCCGGCGAGCCCGATGATCCATGGCGCCACCGTCATCGTCGACGGCAAGCGACTCGTCGTCATCGGCGACAAGGGCGCCGGCAAGACCACGCTCGTCCTCTCCCTGCTGGCCGCGGGCCATGCCGTCGAAGGCGACGAGCACCTCGTGCTTGAGCCCGATGCCGCCATCGCCCGCCCCCGCACCCTCCGGGTGAAGCCCGGCAGCCTTCGCATAGTCCCCGACCTGCCCGCAGGCATCGAACGCACCCCCACCATCGACCTGTGGGAAGGCGGCTACATCCATTCGGTCACCCCCGCCCTGTTCGGCCGCCCCTGGGTGATCCGCCCCGGCCGGCTCGACGGTATCGTCTTCATCGCCCCGAACCACGGCGGCCGCAGCGTCGCTGCCCGCCTCACGCCCGACGAAGCCTTCCGCCGCCTCATGGCCACCGTCATCTTCCCCGGCCGCTCCATCCTCGCCGAAACCGTCCGCGTGCGGCGCCTGGTCGCCGAGGCACCCGCCTACGAACTGCGGCTTGGCGACCTCACCCAGGCCGAATTCCACCTCCGGATGCTCGCCAAGGGTTGACGCTTCCTGCGAACGCCCTCTCTACTCGGGCGGTTCATTTGTAGAGGCCAATATTTATGTCCGAGTCCCCCAAGAAGGATCTCGATGCCGCCCTCGAGGGCGTCAACGAGGATCGCCGCCAGTTCCTCCGCAAGGTGGTGCTGACCACCGCCTTCACCGCTCCGGTCGTCGCATCCTTTGCCGTCGACGGCATGATGGTCAGCTCGGCCCTCGCCGCTCCGAACTCCGGCAACTCTTCCTGATCGCCCCGTGACCTCGGGCATCCGCATCTCCGCGGCCCTGATCGTCAGGGACGAGGAGAAGTTCATCGAGGGGTGCCTGAAGTCCGTCATCGACCATGTCGACGAGATCGTCCTCGTCGACACCGGCTCGCTCGACCGCACCGTCGAGATCGCCACCTCGTTCGGCGTCAAGCTGCTGCATCGCCAGTGGCGCAACGATTTCGCCTGGGCCCGTAACGAGGGCCTCGCCGCCGCCAGTGGCGACTGGATTCTCTACATCGATGCCGATGAGCGGCTGGGCGTCCCGCCCGGCGCCAACCTGCGCGACAACCTCGCCGGCGAGGACGTCTTCGCCGCACGCGTCCTCTTCCGCCCCACGGTCAATGCCACGCCATTCCGCGAGTATCGGCTGTTCCGCAACGACCCGCGCCTGCGCTTCAAGGGCTCGATGCACGAAACCATCCTGCCCGACCTCGACGGATTGAAGCAGACGATCGGCGCCCGCGTCGTCGAGAGCCCCGTCGAGCTCATCCATCTCGGCTACGAGGATGGCTCCGAATGGAAGCACGAGCGCAACCTGCCGCTGCTCCGCGCCGCCATCGCAGAAAATCCCGACCGCCTCTACTACTGGTACCACCTCGCCGCGACCCTCGCCGGCCTCCAGCGCCTCGACGAGGCCATCGAGGCCGGTACCGAAGGCCTCCGCCGCGCCCGCGAGAATCCCCTGATCGCCTCCGACAGCGCCATCGCCGCCCTCCTCGCCTTCAACCACGCCCGCCTGCTGCACGAGCGCGGCGACGACGCGCTCCCCACCATCGCGCAGGGCTACCGTCACTACCCCGACAATCCCACGCTGCAGCTGCTCGAAGCTCGCGTCCTCGTCGACCGCGGCCGCCTCGCCGAGGCCCTGCCCCTCCTCGAAGCCCTCGCCGCTACCGACTCCGCCACCTACAGCGATCCGCGCCTCGCCCACGATCGCCGGGTCTTCGACGTCTATGCGCCCGACCTGCTGGGCGTCGTCCTGCTCCGCCTCGGCCGCCGGCAGGAAGCCGCGCAGAGCTTCCGCCGCGCCGCCGCAGCCGCCCCCGACGACATGTCCTACCGCATCAAGGCCCGGGCGCTCGGCGCCCCCATCCCCTGACTGCGGCCGCAATCTCGTCGGCCACCCGCCGCACCACCCCCAGCTCCCGCCGCGTCGGCGCCCGGCCCCGCCGCTCCGCACACAGATCGGCCAGCCGGACGAACGCCTCCCGCTCCACCGACGCCGCGCGCACCATCAGCCCCTGGGGCAACGGCCGCTCGCGCCACGCGTGATACCGCGCGACCTCCGCCGGATGTGCCGCGAGATACCGCAGGTACGCCCCGACCTCGCGCGCCCCGCCGAAGTCCGCCGCATCGATGATGCTCCCCTCCGGCACGAACGCCTTGACGTTCGGCGCCCCCAGATAAACCGGGACGCTCCCTGCCCGAAGCGCGTCGAACACTTTCTCGGTCACATAGTCGGCCGAGATCGAGTTCTCGAACGCGATGCAGAACGGATACCGCGCCACCGCCGCGAGCTTGCTCTCGAGCCCCCGGTCCTCCGCCAGCTGCCGATTGTTGAACAGCCGCCCGTAAAAATCGATCGGCACATACCGCGCCATCTCGCGCAGGAAGTCCGTCCGCCCGCTGCCATCCGCCGCGCCCGATACGAACGCCGCGACCGGCGCCGTCTCCCGCTGCACCGCCACCGGCGCCTCGGCGATCCGCCGCCACTCCGCCAATCCCGGCAGATACGGCACCCACACGTCCGCCTCGGTCTCGTAGGTCATGCGCAGGTCGAAGTGCCGCATGAACGTCGGGTCCCCGAGCGCCGGATAGTGCACCCGGCTCTCCTGCGACCACGCCACCCAGACCTGCCCGGGATAGCGCTGGATCCGCCGCCCCATCCGCCAGCTGGGTACGTGCACCACCACGACGTCCGCCTCCCGCAGGCGCTTCCGCTCCGAACTCCACTCCACCACGTCATGCGATGGCGCCACGGCCGGCGCCCCGAACACCGACGTATGGAACAGCACCAGCGGCCGCGCTCCGGGCCGCCCGGACATCCCCGACCCATTCAACGAAGGGCACTCCCAGCCGCCTGCCGCCGCGCCTATCCCCCGCGCCGGCCAGGCTCCGGCACCGATGCTGCAACCGCCGCGGCTCGTGCGCAAGGTCTCCGGTTCAGCCCCCGTTCATCGGGCCTGTCCGATAGCCAAGTGGTATGATGAATTTCGTGTGCTTCTGACGGGAGAAGCCATGACGCATGTATTTGGACCTTTCGAGCTCGACGAGCCGGCGCGCACTCTCTCCCTGCGCGGCGAGCCGCAGCCGATTCAGCCGCGCGTCTTCGAACTCCTCGCCTACCTGGTCGGCAATGCCGGCCGCGTCGTCCCCAAGGACGAGCTGATGGACGTGCTCTGGCCCAATGTCATCGTCACCGAGTCCTCGCTGCAGCGGGCCGCCAGCCTGGCCCGCCGCGCCCTCGCAGCCGGTGGCCTCGGCGATGCCATCCGCAACATCGCCCGCTACGGCTACCGCTTCGCCATCGACGATCCCGCGCTCGGCCGCCTCGCCCCCCGCGACTCCACCACCGCCGGCCCCCTCGCCCTTGCCCGCGAAGCCGCCGTGGCCCGCGCCTGGGAGGCGGCCGACCGCCACTTCGCCGACGCTGCCCGCATCGCCCCGCTTGCCGCCGACGACCTCGAGCTCTGGGCCCTCGTCGTCGAATGCTGCGGCCGGCCCGTCGATGCCATCCCCACGCTCATCCGCACCGTCGAGGCGCATCTGGGCGCCGGGTTCCGGGATCGCGCCGCCCACGCTGCCGTCACCCTCGCCAAGGTGGAGCTCGAACGCGGCGCACCGGCCGCCGCGCAGGGCTGGATCGAGCGCGCCGAGTCCATTCTCCTCGCCGCCGGCACGGCCTCGACCCGCGCCTATCTGCTCTGGATGAAGTCGCGGCTCGCCACCTTCATCGGCCACCCCGAGGATGCGCTCTCCCTCGCCACCGAGGCCACCGGCCTTGCCGAACAGGCCGGCGACAATGGCCTCCGGGCCCTGACCCTCGTCTACGAGGGCTTCTACCACCTGTCGCTCGGCCATGTCGGCGAAGGTACACGGCTGCAGAACCATGCCGCCGCAATCGCGCTCTCGAGCCAGGTCGATCCGATCACCGGCAGCCTCGTCTACTGCAACATCCTGTGGAGCTGTCGCACTTTCGCCGATTGGGAACGCGCCATCCAATGGTCGGACGGCTTCGAGTCCTGGTGCGACGCCAGCTTCACCGAGCACCCCGGCTCCTGCGACCTGCACCGCGCCGAAATCCTGGGTGTCCGCGGCACCATCACCGAGGCCTTCGAGCGGATCAGCGCCGCCCTGCCCCGACTCGTGGCCGAGGAAACCTGGGCGCTCGGCGACGGCTACCGCGTCCGCGGCGACCTCGCTGCCATGCTCGGCGACTTCAAGGCAGCCGAAACCGACTACGCCATGGCCTACGCCGTCGGCTGGGACGCCGAGCCCGGCCACGCCATGCTGCTGTTCGAGCAGGGCCAGCCCGACGCGGCGCTCGCCGCGCTCGACCGTGCGCTGGTCGGCCGCAGCTGGTGGCACCTGCAGCGCCGCGGCATGCTGCTCGCCCACGCCGCCCGCATCGCCGCCCTTGCCGGCTATGCCGCCCGCGCCGAAGCCCATATCGCCGAACTCGAAGCCGGCGATGATCGCTGGCAGCAGCCTGCCGTCCGCGCTCTCGTCGCCGAAACGCGCGCCGCCCTCCTGCTCTCGTCCGATCCGCAGGCGACAGGGCTGCGGCAGCTCGCTCGCCAGCTCTGGACCAGCGCCCGCCTCGATTACCATGCCACCCGCGTTCGCCTCGACCTTGCCGCGGACGCCATTGTGGAGGGCGACACGGCCGGGGCCGAAGCAGAACTGAGCGCCGCCGAATGGACCGCCCGCCGCATCGGCTCGCCCCGCCTCCTCGCCGCAGCCGCTAGCCTCCGCCAGCGCCTGACACCGCTTGAATCCTGGCCCCGTCCGCGAATGGTAAGCCAGAGATAAGCCCGCGGTAAGGACCTCCCGCCAGGCTCCACGTATCAAGCTCCCACACCGGCCGACCCGGCAGCCCCTCGTGCAGGAGGCGCTGTCCGGGGCGGCCATCACCCGTACAGGAGCATACCGATGAATATCCGCACGACCTTCGCCACTGCCCTCCTACTCGCCGCCACCGCCTCCGCGGCACCGGCCTTCGCGCACGGCGACGGGGCCCACGGCCTCGCGGCCACGAACCCGCTCGCCGACAAGGTACGCGAGGTCAACGCCCGCTTCGCCGACGTGGCCGCGGCCACCGCCGAGGGCTACGCCCCGATCCCCTGCGTGTCCGGCATCGATGGCGGCGCCATGGGCATCCACTACGTCAACGGCAAGCTGATCGAAGACGGCGAGATCGATATCTCCAAGCCCGAGGCCGTCATGTACGAACCGCAGGCCGATGGCACCATGCAGCTGATCGCGGTCGAGTACATCACCACGAAGGGCCCGGCCAACCTCGATGGCCACCTCTTCGCCTTCACCAACGCGCCCAACCGCTACGGCCTGCCGCCCTTCTACGAGCTGCATGTCTGGGCCTGGCGCGACAACCCCAGCGGCACCTTCGCCGACATGAACCCTACAGTCTCCTGCGACGCCGCAACGGCGCAGTGACCGCCGACCCGGGCATCGGCGGCGCGAAGGGACGCCACGCTCTCGTGCCGCCGCCACCTCATACATCGATCGGATGACGCCGGCAGCGGCGTCATCTGGCATCACCTCTCGATCAACCCGCGGGGGCGCGCATGATCAAGGAATAGACCCGATGACTTACACCCTGAGCGAAACCCGCAACCTGCCGGCCGGCCTGGGCCTCACCGGCGAGCCCATCCGCCCGCGCCGGACCCCGCGGGCCTGGTTCGATCGCTTCGTCACCCGCCTGCAGGTGCGCTACGCCCTGTGGTCGGTGCGCGCCGACCTCGCGACCGTCCCCACCTTCGTGCTCGCCGACATTGGCATCGCCTCCGACGACGTCGACGAGGCCATTCGGCGCGCATCGCTGCTGATAATCCGCCGTGCCATCCGGGTGAAGCTGGATCGAGCCAGGGGCGGGAAAGGCGGCCGGCGATGGACGCCCTGATCAACGCGGCCAACATCCTCTACGTGCTGGCATACTTCACGACGGATCTGCTGCGGCTGCGCCTCATGACCCTGGTGGCGGCGGCGTGCCTTGCCGCCTATTTCGCGAGCCGGCCCGATCCGCTCTGGACCGTCGTGGCGTGGAATCT
>JAEYTN010000036.1 GCA_023433985.1 Pseudomonadota bacterium
CCATCGAGGTCGCCAAGGAGTTCCCGGACGTCAAGTTCGAGCACTGCACCGGCTACAAGCAGGCCGACAACGTCTCGGTCTACAACTCGCGCTTCCATGAAGGCCGCGCCGTGCTCGGCACCATCGCGGGCATGATGAGCAAGACCGGCACGCTGGGCTATCTTGGCTCGTACCAGGTGCCCGAAGTGGTGCTGGGCGTGAACTCGTTCCTGCTCGCCGCGCAGAAGAAGAACCCCGACGCCAAGCTCAAGCTGGTGTTCATCGACAGCTGGTTCGATCCGCCGAAGGAAGCCGCCGCCACCGAGACGCTGATCAACCTCGGCGCCGACATCGTCACCACCCACACCGACAGCCCCGCTGCCCTGCAGATCCTCGAGCAGCGCGGCCTCTACGGCTTCGGCCAAGGCGCCGACATGTCGACCTTCGCGCCGAACGCGCACCTCACCGCCATCGAGGACATCTGGGGCCCGCACTACATCGCCCGCGCCAAGGCGATGCTGGACGGCACCTGGAAGTCGGAGAACATGTGGGACGGCATGATCGACGGCACCGTCGTGATCTCGCCCTACAACGCCGCGGTTCCGGCCGATGTCGTCGCCGAAGCCGACAAGATCAAGGCCGGCTACATGGACGCCTCCTTCGACATTTTCGCCGGCCCGATCTACGACCAGGCTGGCGAGCTGAAGGTCAAGGAAGGCGAGACGCTCACCCTCGAGCAGCTCGCGACCATGGACTGGTTCGTCAAGGGCGTCGAAAGCGCTTCGTAACGGGCGTATGACTCACGAGGGGCGGGCCGGAGTCCGCCCCTTTTCGCGTCGGCGCGCGTGGCGGACCCCTCATCCGGCCGAGGGCCGGATGAGGGGTCCGCGGCGCCAGCCGCGCCCTGGTTTGACCGACTAGACGGCAGGGGCAGCCGAATGACCGACTACGCAATCTTCTGGGAATGGCTGAGCTTCGCGGTGCGCTGGACGCACGTGATCACCGCCATCGCCTGGATCGGCTCGAGCTTCTACTTCATCGCGCTCGACCTCGGCCTCAGGAAGACGCCGAGCCTGCCGCCGCTGGCGCATGGCGAGGAGTGGCAGGTGCATGGCGGCGGCTTCTACCACATCCAGAAATACCTCGTGGCGCCCGACTTCCTCCCCGAGCACCTGACCTGGTTCAAGTGGGAGAGCTATTTCACCTGGCTGAGCGGCTTCATGCTGCTGGTGGTGGTCTACTATTTCGGCGCCGACCTGTACCTGATCGACCGCCATGTGCTCGACATCCCCGCCTGGCAGGCAATCGGCCTGTCGCTGGGCTCCATCGTGCTCGGCTGGCTGATCTACGATGCGCTCTGCAAGTCGCCGATCGGCAACTCGACCACCGGGCTGATGGTCGTGCTGTTCGCCGTGCTGGTGGCGATGAGCTGGATCTACACGCAGCTCTTCACCGGCCGCGCCGCGATGCTGCACATGGGCGCGTTCACCGCCACCATCATGGCCGCCAACGTCGCCGGCATCATCATCCCCAACCAGAAGATCGTGGTCGCGGACCTCAAGGCCGGCAGGACCCCGGACGCCAAGTACGGCAAGATTGCCAAGCAGCGGTCGCTGCACAACAACTACCTGACGCTGCCCGTCATCTTCTTCATGCTCTCCAGCCACTATCCGCTCGCCTTCGCGACCGAGTGGAACTGGGTGATCGCCTCGCTGATCTTCCTCGAGGGAGTGCTGATCCGGCACTTCTTCAACACCCGCCACGGCCGCAAGGGCAACCCGACCTGGGTGTGGCCGCTGGTGATCGTCATCTTCGTGCTCTGCGCCTGGCTCTCCAGCGGCCCGAAGCTGCCGACCGGGGCGGAGAGCGCACCCTCGCCGCAGGCGAGCCTGCTCATGCAGTCGCCGCATTTCGAGGAGGCGACCAACACGGTAATCTCGCGCTGCTCGATGTGCCACACGGCGCAGCCGGACTTCATGGGCGTCGTCGAAGCGCCCAAGAACGTCATCCTCGACAGCGCCGTCGCAATCGCCAACCACGGCGAGCAGGTCGCCATCCAGGCTGGCTACAGCCACGCCATGCCGCCCGGCAACGTCACCGAGATGACCGAGGAGGAGCGGGCGCTGCTGGTGGCGTGGTTCCGGGACGGATCGAAATGAAGATGCGCATCCTGCGGGGCCGGGTCCTCAGCTTCCTGAGCGAGCCGCAGGGGCGCGACGACCACGCCTCCTACCGCTACATCGAGGACGGCGCGGTGGTGATCGGCGACGGCCGCATCGTCATGGTCGGCGAGTGGAACGAGCGGGCCGCCTCGCATCATTCGGACGCCGAGATCGTCGACCACCGGCCGCACCTGATCACCGCCGGGTTCATCGATCCGCATATCCATTTCCCGCAGATGCAGGTGATCGGCGCCTACGCGGGCGCACTGCTCGAATGGCTGAACACCTACACCTTCGTCGAGGAGCAGAAGTTCGGCGACCCGGGCCACGCCAGCCGCATCGCCTCGCGCTTCTTCGACGAGCTTGTCCGCCACGGCACCACCACCGCCGCCGCATATTGCTCGGTGCACCCGGAATCCGTCGATGCGTTCTTCTCCGAGGCCGGGAAGCGCAACATGCTGATGGTCGGCGGCAAGGTGATGATGGACCGCAACGCCCCGCCCGCGCTCTGCGATACGCCGCAATCCGCCTATGACGACAGCAAGGCGCTGATCGCCAAGTGGCACGGCAAGGGCAGGGCGCACTACGCCATCACCCCGCGCTTCGCCATCACCTCGACGCATGAGCAGATGGCGATGGCCGAGGCGCTGGCGCGCGAGTTCCCCGACCTCCACATCCAGACGCATGTGAGCGAAAACCTCGCCGAGATCGCCTTCGCCAACGAGCTCTACCCGAACTATGGCGACTATGTCGGCATCTACGAGAAGTTCCACCTGCTGGGGCCCAAGACGCTGCTGGGCCACTGCATCCACCTCAGCCACCGCGAGACCGAGGTGCTTGCCAATACCCGGTCGGTGGCGGTGTTCTGCCCCACCTCGAACCTCTTCATCGGCTCGGGCCTGTTCGACTACGAGCGCCAGCACGAGCGGGGCGTGCGCATCGCTACGGCCACGGATGTCGGCGGCGGCAGCTCCTACTCGATGCTCAGGACCATGGACGAG